>JAJRTM010000474.1 GCA_024278285.1 Planctomycetota bacterium | reverse complement strand
TTCGGGCAAAATACCTTTATGACGTTCATCTACTTTATCACAGACAGCCTGTCCGACAAGATGATTTGAAATCGCAAAAAGTTTCAGATCGTGCCGTTCTAGCAAATCACGCTTTTTGGCACAGTAAGAATCATCAGACATCGCCTTGTCGACTTCAAAGTGATCCCCCCAACAGGCAAGCTCCAAACCATCATAACCGAATTCCCCTGCTTTTTTGCAAAGTTCTTCGAGTGGTAAATCGGCCCATTGGCCAGTGAATAATGTCACAGGGCGTGCCATGATCGTTCCTTTCAAGTCGAGATGTTCAAAGTAAATCAGCAATGGGCGAAAATAAAATTCAGTCGCCGCGAAGCCTGATATCTTTTAGTTGCAATTTTTCACGAATTTCGTTCAGGGAGGTTACCCCGAAGTTACGTACAGAAAGCAGTTCGTCTCCCGAGCGAGAAACCAATTCGCCAATCATGGAAATACCAAGTCGCGAAAGACATTTGCGTGCCCGAACGGAAAGGTCCAATTCGGAAACACTCGCTTCGTGCATTGCTCGTTCTTCGGGGGTCAGTTCTTCTGGTTTGTAGAGCGGTTCCGGCTGTTTTTTGTGCAGATTCTGACCCAGTTTCAAGCCGTGCATATCGAGAATTGCCCGGATTTCCTTCAGAGATGTCTCTCCAAAGTTTTTTCCGGCCAGCAATTGCTCTTCACTCATTATGGTCAAATCTTCCAGACGATCTATCCCGGCTCGTTCGAGGCAATTACGGCTGCGGGCGGAGAGTTCGAAGTCTGAAATTGGAATTTGAAGGATTTGTTCGAGGTGCTTATCGCGTTTGGCAGCATCTTCATCGTAGAACATTTCTGCAGAAGACTCGATATCCATCAAATAGAGATTGGCTCGTTTATTATTCGGTTGAGCTTCAAGGACTCGCTTAAAACAAAACGCGGCTGGACCGTAAAGTTCACGGTCTTCATAAAGCAATCCGAGGTTGATTAATGCGCCACTGTAAACGGGAGGTTTGGCGAGCATCTGTTCGTAAAGTTGAATGGCATCGTCATCGTTGCCTAGTTGATTATTCAACTGGGCAAGATTAAACAAGGCACGCGAATGGTTTGGGTCCATATCGACGGCTCGTTCGAAGTATTCGAGAGAGCCATAGGTATCGCCGCGGTCCGTCATCACGCAGCCCATTTGATACGAATATTCGGCACGTGTGGCTGCTTCGCGAGCCAGTTCCCGCAATTGATTTTCTGCCTGATCGACATCGCCACTTAAACGAGTGCAGCCGGCAACCAGCAGATCACATTGTACGTTATCGTAACCATACTTCTTTGCCTGATTGAACGCCTCGATCGCTTCGTCATATCGTTCAAGAGAAACTAACGAATTACCCAGGTAGTAGCTCGCCATGCCACTGTCGCTCACCTGCGAAAGACGCTCCACGGCCCGGTTTAAATCTGCAAGAAGAAACGCGGTCACACCGCTGGCAAGCAGATCTCGCGGGGAAGATGCCCGCGCATCAAGCTCTCTCCAGGCAACACGAAGTTCAGCCGCCTGGCCAGCCACCAGCGCCTGCTGTAAAACAGCAAGCTGGTCGTAATCGAATTCAGAAGAATCTAATAATGGTTCTCGAATATCAAATTGCTCAGGAGCAATCATAGAACAGACCTCTGCGTGAGTGAAGTAGGCCAGACTCTGCCTGGCAAGGGAAGGTAAATCAAATCAAAATTTCTCTGGCATCACCAAAGAAAAGGAATTGAATTTATTCATCAACAACATTGAATTTATTCATCAACAACATAGGGAAGAAGCCCCATGAATCTTGCTCGCAAAACAGCCCGGCGGACAGCTCTCTGATAAATGGCAGAGGTGCCGGTACGTCGTCTTGGCTGGATTTTCCCTTCGCGATCAATAAGCTGACGCAGGGATTTGATGTCTTTGTAATCAACATAAACCGGTCGAGGGATAACACCCCCCGAGCAAAACCGGCATTTCAATTTTCTTTTAAGACGTGCTTTTTTCTTACGTAATTTCCTGATATCTGACTTTGTCAACGTCGCCATCTGCGAATACTCTTCCTCATCGTATGACAGCCGAACCGTGTCTGTCGAGCGGATATCCTGTACGCTGCGACTGCACAGCAAGGACACCATGGAACATCGTCACTACTAAAATTAAAGCAGCAACTGGATCGCTCGACTTGAAGAATCGCACAATATGGCAAAAAACGGCTCAATATGCAAGGTAATCAAGAAAAAATCTTTTGAACTTCCTTTGCAGCCGGCGACGAATCAGCGACAATTGATATGACAGAGAGGCGAACCATAATTTATATCAAATATGAGACAATATGTCTGAAATTTGCGTTCAATAATTCTCATCATTGCTGTCGGGCTGAACTTTTTTCTGTATTTTTTTTGGGGGGGGCTGTGATTCCATTACTTGAGTTATTTTCTCCCCGCAGTACGAAAACGGCTACGAATTTCTTTTGATTTCAATCTTTCATTTACTTGCCCTTGCCCCGATTATCTTGCTGATTCTCATCAATATCGTTTTTTACAACCAGAGACGAATGCGGATGAAGTCGATCGCGTCACCAAACAGGACGTAGCCGAGGCGTTTTTTTCCGCAGTTTATTTTCCCCTTTACTTCTGCACCAATGCGAAGTTCAGAGAGTTGCTTTTCATCGATATCGGCCAGCACTCGCACCACATTTCCGAGTTCCTGATGAATCGATGTGCGTGTTGAAATTGAACTCAGCTTTGCCGAATAAGTCGTTTCGGGATCGGTCGCGAGTACGTATTTCACATCTAGTTTCTTCGGCTGGATTTTCTCCTGTTCTTCCAGTAACAGCCCGAGTCGTTTATCTTTAATATCGAGTTCGAGTTGCCATTCGCCTTTAGGGTCCATCACTTCCATCAGAACTTCGCCGCGTCTGACCGGGCGGTTTTTCAACAACTGTTCAATCTGAAATGTTGCCACAATACCATTGATCGGTGAGTAGACTTTAAGGTTTTCAACTCGTTCTGCAAGTATTTCTTTCTGCTCTTCCAATGACAATATTTCTATATTCGATTCTGCAATCCGTCCCTGCATGCGTACTGCTTCTTCAATACGACTTTGTCGGGAAGCGAGTTCCAACTCCGCCTGCTGGGCTTTGATCAACAGTTTCTTTTCATCGATTTCGCTTTGAATTCTCAGGTACTCGGTCTGCAATTCCGGATTTTTCAGTTGGACAAGCAACTGCCCCGTCTTCACTTCCTGTCCGCCGGTGACAAAAATCTGTTGAACCTCTGCGTCTTGCATCGCAAAAATATCACGCTGCACAACCGGCATCAATCGACCATCGCCATTGGCGCGGTAATCGTATTTGATGAAGATCAACGAAAGGATAACTGCAAGAACGAGCCCGGTTACTGCCAGCGTTTTCGCGAGTACTTTACCACGTAGTGCACGGAATATTTTCCCGATGCTCCGCCAAACGGGAAGTAGAAATATTTTTTCGTGTTCTTCTGCATTCCACATCGCGGTGGCGACATGATCCGAAATCAACTCGCAGGCGGCTCGACGTTCGGGATCCCACTGTTTGGAAGAGAGCAGTTCAACAACAATCGCACCAACTAAATGGTCCGGCTTCGGTTTTTCGTGCGGCTTGTCTTCCGCTTTATGTTCCCGGTCTTTGTAATTGAGCGGATAAATTGCGAGCATTCGTGTGTTGGACTCTTCAAGATAATCGGCAAGC
>JAJRTM010000473.1 GCA_024278285.1 Planctomycetota bacterium | reverse complement strand
CCGATTGATGGCACGAAACAGTTTCGGGATAAAACGGGTAACGGCTACAGCGTGATGCTGCATCTGCGAAACCTAAATGATGTTGTTTATTCGCTGATTTATTTACCAGAGCAGGGACCAACAGGTGGATGGGTTGAAGTGAGCGAACAGGTCATTCGTTGCGGAAAAGATGATTGTTCGATCACGGCTCGGGATGCACTCGATGCGTTAGTGCCGATCGATCCGCAAGTCCGTCCCGATTCCCCCAATATTTACCTGATCGGGTTTCAACAGCGAGATCCTGAATGCGCAGAAATGGTGACGCAAATTGGGTTGAAAGGGTTTGCTCCCGATGAGATGCCCGACAGTATTTACCCGCTACTTGCCAGCGGAAAATTCGGCGGCTCGTTGATTCATTCTCCAAACATTTACGACTTTCCGGTCTCCCTGCATATTGCCCGAAAGTTGGGAGGAGACGCGGTCTGGGTTCATCATGGCGAATCAGTCCACTTCAAAGAAACCTGGATGGATGATCGAGCAGACATGCTGCGACTGCCCGGCATCGTCGCCTGCTCCGCCAATCCAGAGACGCTCAAAAAATTGGCAAATCTCGCCAAAGACTGGAACCCGAATCGCTACGATAACTGATAAAAATGTACTGGACACGATGCTTTATCTATTAAATCAAAAAGCTGAGGGGCTTGGGGACAGTCCTGAAATTACTTCCCTACTTCATTGGATTCAATTTGTAGGGTGCGTCGTGACGCACCTTTTCACCACACGAACAAGCTGGTGCGTCACGACGCACCCTACGATAAATCGGGAACTTTTTACGGGACTATTCCTTGGGAACGAGTTGAATCTCACCAGAATCTACACGTGTTCTCATGCGCAGTTATTGTAAGGCAGCTCATTGGAATTATTAATTTTTTATCCTCATTTCAAAAAAATGATGTCCCCTGCAGTTAAACGCTTTCGCTATGCGCAGGGGCGGAATGCGCATTTATTTTGTGCGCCATCAAAAAAACGGTAGATGTTTGACGAAATCAGCCGTTTTTTTATTGGAACAGCAAGAATTCGATCTTATGTCATTTTACATAAGTCTGTTATCATTAACAGGTTGCCTCCTTTTCCCTTCGCCGCCGTATCTTCTGACATTTCAAGATAGAATGTATTAGGAATTGATGACCAGTTCCCGTTCAAATGTATCCTGGCCGGAACAGTTAATTCAACGGTACTTGTTGCCGTTGATTGCGCTGGCGTATTTGCTTTCTGCTTACTTGCCGGATCTGGGAATCTGGCTGCGAAATTATCCGCTGCTTGGTTACGGAAAAACTCCTTTAGGCGAAGTGACCGCTGTCCACCTGTTGCTGGCGGGGTTACTGTTTAATACCGGTCTTGCGGTTCCGCTGAAAGAATTGGTCTGGCTGACGCGGCATCCAAAACTGGTACTGGTTGGGCTTTCCATCCGGCTAACAGCTTGCGGTCTGATCATGTTGATCCTTCTGGCAGGTGGTTCGATTTTTTCGGGATTGTTTTGGGATACGCTGCTGCTCGGTTTTATTTTGGTGATGGTGATGCCGGTCGCCAATTCTTCTGCGGGGTGGTCACATCATTCCGATGCCAATGTCGGTTTGAGCATTTCCCTGATTCTGGTCAGCGTCATGCTGAGCCCGTTTATGGTTCCCGGTTTGTTGCAATTGACCGGAAACATTGCACCGGCAAATGCTTCCATCAGCTACAGTGCGCTTGCAGAAAGTTATGCGGGATCGTTTGTCATGCTGTGGGTTATTCTGCCTGCTGCTTTGGGAATTGTCTGTCGGACATTGTTATTGAAAAATAATTATGCCCGCTGGAAGGTTGTCATTAAAGGGGCGACTTGTTTTTGCCTGCTTCTTTTGAATTACGCCAACGGGGCGGTGTCGCTTCCCGAAGTATTGAGTAACGGGGCGGGAGGAGTTGTGGGCATCGCAGCGATTTGTGCCATCCTGCTTTGCTGTTTACTGTTCGCAGCAGCTTGGGGAGTTTCGCGGCTATGCAAACTGTCTCGACGTGATCAATTGGCCGTCATGTATTCCACCGCGATGAGCAACACCGGCGTTGCCCTCGTCTTGGCAACTTCGGTTTTGCCCCATCACGCCACAACACATCTTGCGATTATTCTTTACACATTAATTCAGCATATTGTCGCGGGCATTGTCGATGAACTTTGGATTCAGTCCGCTGCCGTTTCTGTCAGTGAATCGGTTGAAGAATGTTCCTCGACAATCACCATCCAGCCGGTGTCAAAATCTCCTCCAGAACGACCAACAACACAAACCGGCTCGCAAGCGACCGTAATGAGAGAAGAACCGTTTGTTTCAAACGAATCCTGAACATTGTGCAACAATAAAACATCGCCGGTTGAAGCAGCAAAACCTGATTGCCGTATTTGTTTTACTCGTTTTATTCGATATTGATCGACCTGTTTCAAAAATGAATCAGTAAGCCGGGGCAGTTCATCAATACGCGGGCTTTTCGTCTGCAGCAACTCGTTTAATTTGGGATGCTGAAGGATGAGACCATGTTGAGATTTCTCCGGTGCCTGATCAACCTGGCGAAGATCGACGAGAATGGAAAGTTGCTGAAAGGAAGCCGACTCTGCTTCATCCTGTAAGACGGCAAACTGCCCCAATTCAACCGAGTAACCCAGAATGCCCAGGAATTTTCGTCCTGTTCTACTTTCGTGGTGTGACCAGATCGGGATTGAAAACGCAACCTTCAAATTAGCCGTGTTACTGCTTTGGTATACTGAAGAAAGATGGATATCGGTAATATGCTTCGAGCCGCTGTTTCCTCCCTCTTTCAGATCGTAACCATTGCCCGTGAAGTAGTCTCGATGAGAAAAGTTTTCCCCGATACTTTTATAAGCGGTTTTCTTTTCCGGATCTTCAAAGTAAGGGAACCTCGCGATTTGCTTACCTGTTGCATCGCAAATAAACCAACTCGCAGCATGAGTTTCCTGCTCGTGCTTTTGGGCTTTCTCGCTAAGCCATTGTTGAATCGTATTTTCTTGAGGAGATTTTTCTAACGGCATTGATTGTCTGAGAACTTCTGCACTCGATTCAATTTCAAGTATTCGCCAGGCATCATTTATTTTCAAAGCCATCGAAGTTGCGGCTGAATGTGCTGCAAGTTGCAACGAGCGATCTCGCATGCGGTGAGCCAGATCCTTCGCCAAGTTCGCTTGTACCCTGGCTTCTGTTTCGTTCAAAGCCAGGTTTCTCATGACCAGGGCAGAGGCAGTAGAAAGTAAGATAATCGCAGCGACACTTACCATCAAAACCTGCGAGACACCACGATGCCTGCGCATCAATCGTGCCAGTCGCCGGGAAAGCGGTTCGGCGTAGGCAGTCACTTCTTCATCGGCAAGGTATCGTTCTAAATCGCGGGCCATTTCTGCTGCATTTTCGTAGCGATCTTCCGGGCTGAGCGACATCGCTTTAAGGCAGATTGCTTCGAGAGCTTTGGAAATCCAGGGACATAAACTGGTCGGCTTGCGGAATTTTCCTCGAATAACCAGCTCTCGAATTTTCGGTAGGGAATTCTCCGGCGAGAAAGCAGGTTGTCCCGTAATAAGACGGTAAAGCGTTACTCCCAGACAGTAAATATCTGAACTGGGGCCGATATCTTCCGCCTGGGCATGTTGTTCGGGACTCATATAAATGGGTGTGCCGCCGGTAGAACCATCCGGTTCGCTGCCGCCGGTATCCGACAATGGCCTGAGAGATTCTTCACCAACAATTTCGGCTTTTCCTGCACTCCCAATGTATTTGGCGCATCCCCAGTCAAGCACAACCGTTTCGCCGTATTTTCCCAGCATGATATTACCCGGTTTAATATCACAGTTCAGAATGCCACGGCTATGTGCATATTCAATGGTATTACAAACACTCACAAACGCAGAAAGAAGCTGACGGAATTCAATCGATTGTTCGCCGGTGTGTGGTTCCTTTTTTAATTTGGAATGAAATTCTTCAATCCGTTGCTGAAGCGTTAGCCCTTCCACCATTCGCATTGCATAAAAGGGGACTCCTGTTTCGGTCACACCATATCCATGAACCGGAGCGACGCCGGGGTGATCGAGCCGACTCGTAATTTCGGCTTCAATTCGAAAACGCTGCACATCAAGCGGATTATGCCTGCGGCGTTCCCGAATGAATTTGATCGCGACATCCCGATGCAGCTTCAAATCAAAACCGCGAAAAACAATTCCCAACCCGCCATGGGCGTGGTAATCGAGTTGCTCGATATTCGATTTCCAGTTGATCTTGTCACTTGGTGGAGGCTCGATTTTCTTCCGATGTTTCTGCGGCTTAAAACTGGCCTCAGCATTTCCCAAATTGCCTTCTGCTTTGGCAATCAGCTTCGTTTTTGTGACGAACTCTTCAAGCAATTGCGGATAATTTTTACAGATAATTTCCGGAATCGGATCCGAACCCCGATCAATCGCATCTTCCCAGTCATCCAGAAGCAAGTCGAGAGTTTCTTCATTGCTCATAGGCGGATCATTTTGGTTCATATCAGCCATTATTCAACGTGAGCCCGGAAAAAACAGAGAGGAAGTCATATTCAATTAATAATAGAATATAATCGACCTGTTTATCAATGCCAGATAGGAACAGGCTGGATAAAATGCCAGCTTGCATTACATGTCTATCCAAATCTAATCTTTGGCGTTGCCCGGCTAAATCCCCGGGGCATCGTTGCCCATTTTTTCCGCGAGTTGGATTTTTGCTTCTCGCCATCTGCGTTTCACCTGGCGAACACTCAGTCCGATTAACTTGGCAGCTTCCTCCTGCGACAGTTCGTGATACCAAAGTAAATCGAACATCTCTTTACTTTCTTCGGGAAGTGATTCGATCACTTTGTGCATTTCGGTCCACTCTGCAATTTTGCGAGGGTTATTTGTCATCTCGCCTGCATCAAGAGGAGAAGCGGCAAAGCTATCATTCGCAGACCGAGCCGGCATTGTCGCATGATTCGCACCGGCTCCCATTGGGCCGGAATAATGACGAGCTAAATCCAACAACGTTTCCCGAATTTTCTTAGCTGCCAGGCGGAAGTAATGACGCGCATCATTCAATTCCACATCGTGTAACGCCTCATACAATTTCAACGAAGCGTTCTGACAAATATCTTCTGTCTGTTCCCAGCGGCCTACGCCAGGGTACGATTCTTTGATGCGATGGGTCAAACGAAGTAATCGGTCGCAAGTCATGTTGAGCAATTCTCCTCGCGCAAGAGAATCTCCTTCATTCAATCGATGGATACATTCCTCAAGACGCACCGTTCTTGTTGATTCATCAGACATCGAACACCTTTCATCTTCATGCAGAAAATAGTGACCAGCTCGCTCGAAAGTTCTCACACGACCCGAATGGATACCTAAAAAGGATCTACACCAGTATTTACAGGAAATGGATGAATTTCCAGCCCGAAACAGGGAATAAAGCCTAAGTTTGTAAACACGGGAGTAGCAGGACAGTCTGCCTTGCTTAATACGGTGCAGCCGGAACCAAACAGGGATTTGAACCACGAATGAACGCGAATAGACACGAATTTTCTTTGGAGAACTTTAACATTGAAATGATAGGATGGCGTGCTTGCACCCATCAAATGTGGTTTCCACTATTATAAATCTCATGCCGTATCAATCTCATCATGATGGTGAATCAATTGCAGAATAATAACAGATTTACTCTCTAATTTTCATGGAACGCAATCCGGCACGCGAAGATGGGTGCAAGCACGCCATCCTACGACGAACTGAAAATCCAAAGGTTTGAATGAATTATTTTATTAGTGTTCATTCGCGTCCATTCGTGGTTCAAAAAAAATCACCTGGAAATATCCTGCCACTTTTGCGCAGCATTCCGTTGACAAGATACTTATATCAAACGATGTCAAAGCGTTACTCTTGCAGCGAACTTTCGGCTTTCAGAGAAGAAGGCGGTACCGGGAGATCGGAATATTTTGGGCCGTAGTCTGCAAAATCGAGAGTTGAAGTATCAGGGCTTCTGTATGATTCCAGTAATGCCTGAACCTGTTGAATGTTCCAATGATCGGAGCGAGTAATCGGTTGGGAAAAACCAGTTGGCCGTTTCAGAATTCGCGGATTTGGTTCATTCCATTGCAAAGAGTTAGAGGCAGTATTTGCAAAGTCAATGGTCACAGAATTCGAGTCCAATGCAGCCGGGCTGTGGATCACCATTTTGTGGTTCCAGCCTGCATAGAGGTTGTGTTCTGCAATCCACCAGATCATTTTCCGCAGTTCTTCGGTCTCTTTCCCGCCGGTCAGATGAATGAAAGATTGATCATTTAATCCAATCAGTACAGAATCATCCACGCGAACACGAAAATCAACAGGTTGTCTTTCAATCGTCATTCCCAAATCGACTTGCAACAATCCATCGTTCACAATCCCTGCAACGCGAGCCAGTCGAATGTTCCATTCTTCAGGGACGCTACGGATGTTGTCATCGCCTGAATATCTGACGATCGCCCCATCGATGGTGAGTAATGATTGACGTATTTCCAGAAAGGCAGTTTCGGAAGTCTCTGCAACGATCAGATCAGCAGCTCCACGGATGACACAATTTTCGAATTCAATTCGCGTCTCTGTATCTTGCACTGTCCCATCGTTTTTCATTGACTCTACCGAGAGCACCGGCGAAGGGGCCAGCCGAACGATTGATGCTGCTGTTTGCTGCTCACTTTCAATCGTTATCGTACATTGCCGACATCGAAGCTTCCCGACGGTATTAATCGTAAACAACGACCAGTGCTGTGAAATGGCATGAGGAACCGCGACCTGAATATCGACGCCTGAAATTGTCAGCGAGCCTTCTTTAATCGAAATTAAATCGTGAGAGCGTGGCAATGTTCCCATTTTGTCCGCATCAAACAACAGGACGAGTTTAGAAGTTGAAGTGGCTCGCAAAGTGATCGACTTATCCAGAATACGCAACTGCCGCACGGGACAAAGATACGGCTCTGCCTGCTGAGAGGAATATTCAATAATTCCACCATCGGGCACGGTATTGACTGCCGTTTCCAAATCGGTTGCGCGAATGAATTCCCCATTCCCTGCCAACACGCGAAATGGTGCCGTTCCATTCACAGCGTTAGCTACGGGCATCTTTTCAGAGGAGGTCGGGGAAAATGACTTCATTGAGTCACTCTCACCAGAACGAATATTGTCCCCTACTGCCAGGCTGATCATTCCGGTTTTAGACTGAATTTCCGGAGAGTTTTCGTTATCCAGGAAGGGCAGGAAATCTTTTTTTCCCCAGGAATTCATAATCGGCTCAATTTTGTCGTCCTTCTGACTGGTAAGTGGCTGAGGTAGATCGCTGGGGACATTCAATGAATCTTCGCCAGAATAAACGCTTTGTTCCGATTCAAATTTATTATTGATGAGCGGATCGTCCACATTCTGGTTTAACCCTGCAGCATTTCCAGCCGATGCGTACTCTTGATTTGCGGTCCAGGAATCTGAAATGATCGCCACGGTGCAGGCAACCACAAACGCTCCCAGCCACCACCAGAGCATACTGTTGGAAACATTTCTTACATTGGTCGCCTGACCATTTTGCCAAGTGAGGCCATCTGGATGCACCGGACGTAATCCCGATTCTGATGCCAGCGAAAGTAAATCGTGAATCAAAGGCTCAGGCGACTGGTAGCGATCTTCTGGATTACTGGCCATCATTTTTCGAACGATGCGTGCCAGTTCAGCCGGGACTTTCGGGTTTTTTTCTCTGCAATCAGGGGCAGGCTTTCCCTGGTGATCCAACAACTTTTGCAGCACGGTCCCTTCCGCATAAGGAGCCGCACCGGTGAGCATGTGATAGGCAGTACAACCAAGCGAATAAATATCGCTTCGTACATCAACCTTGCGCGGGTCACGCGCCTGTTCGGGAGAAATATAATCAAACGTCCCCAAAGTGGTTCCCGAGACCGTTAAATCAAG
Source organism: Planctomycetota bacterium (assembly GCA_024278285.1). Lineage (GTDB taxonomy): Bacteria > Planctomycetota > Planctomycetia > Planctomycetales > Planctomycetaceae > Rubinisphaera. The sequence continues at coordinate 1,174 of JAJRTM010000473.1, read as the reverse complement.
CGATTGATTTTCAACACGTTCTTTTCTTGCCAGCCCCCAATCGACCAACTTGGCGCGACCGTTGGGCATCATAATAATATTCGAAGGCTTGATATCTCGATGAACAACACCCAAGGCAGAGGTATGTTTTAACGCCACCGCAATTTGCAGCATAAAGTTGATTGTCTCGTAAGGATCGAGAACAGATTTCTCCTGGATTAATTCTCGGACAGTTTTCCCTTCGATAAATTCAAACGCGATATAGTAGAGATTGTGCGCTTCCCCAATAGAAAACACTCTTGCAATGTTATCGTGATCCAGGCGAGCCGCTGCACGCGCTTCGTTTTGAAATCGCTTGACCGCAGAAGGGTCTTTTGCTTGAACAGGAGAAAGAACTTTCAGGGCAATCGTGCGGTCCAGGCTTTTGTCGTGCGCCCGGAAAACCGCGCCCATCCCTCCGGCTCCGATACGCGATTCCACAACAAAGGTACCAAGCTGCATCCCCGCCGGTAAACTGGCATGATTATCGCGACCATCTTCAGGGAATAAACGACCAATAGTCGATGAATTGACTTCACCAGAAGCAACATCACTGGAAGGCGCACCTATAGCGCGACCGGGACGAATGACCGTTGCAGGGCCAGACCCGTCCGGCACAACATCCTGCTTTAACGCAGTACTCGAAATGTTTTTTTCCGATGATGCCATGGGATTTTACAGAAAAACTATATCAATTAGAACTGATGACAAGGTGGCAAACTCTGCTTGTTGCTACACTCCTTCTCGCTTTCCACTCACTTCCTACCGCAAAGAACGGCATAAGCTGAGCAAAAATCCAGATAATAAACAGAGGCCAGCCAATTGATGTCGAATCTGCCGCAATGAAAATCAGTAATCAGAAATCGTTGATGTGAATAATGATAGGACCGAGACTCTCAATGTAACCTTCGTTACTTCTTTACCCTGTATAATGACGTCAAAAGAAAGGAAACGGTTCATTCAATTCTAACTGTTCAAATCAGTTTTGGTCGTGGAAAAATGAAATTTTCAGGGCTGATCTGAAGATTTCATTTCTTCGCGACTCCATAACCTGATACGTAAATGACGACGATTTTGTTGGTTATTCGGAGAAATCACATCAAGAGACCGGAAGGAATAATTGACGTAACATCAATGGACATAGCGTGATAGAGGT
>JAJRTM010000472.1 GCA_024278285.1 Planctomycetota bacterium | reverse complement strand
ATTTATCCAAATTTCCTGTCAGTTTTTCACGACAATTTATGAATAAGAGCTTAACCTACATACTTGTATCACCATGTTACTTTCATAATCCTTTCCCTATTAGTAATCGATCAGATGGAAATATTCTTCTTACACGGCAGGTGCATGATGAGAGGTTATTCGAAATTTTATTTCTATTTTGTAGCGATGGGGATCGCCTTGTTTCTGCTGCCTATGAAATTGAAGGCAACAGAGGTTGATTTCAATCGGGATGTGCGACCAATTCTTTCGGAAGCCTGCTTTCAGTGTCATGGACCCGATGAAGAACATCGCGAAGCAGATTTACGACTTGATGTTGCTGCGAATGCGCTCGCAAAGTTGGATGATCACTACGCGATCGTGCCGGGGAATCTCTTGAAAAGTTCGGTTGCGCAGCGCATCACAACGACGGATGCAGACTTGCTCATGCCGCCGCCCGATAGCGAACGAAAATTGACACCACCGCAAATTGAAATTCTCAAACAGTGGATACTACAAGGCGCCAAGTACGAACAACACTGGGCCTTCCAACCGATTCGTAATCCCGAACTTCCATCCGTTAAACAAAAACAGTGGATACGCAATGGAATTGATGCGTTTGTATTGAAACGACTCGAAGTAAAAGGAATTGCTCCTTCCCCTGAAGCGGACCGTAACACGTTGATTCGCAGAGTAACAATCGATTTAACGGGATTGCCTCCCACGCCGGAAGAAGTCGAAGCGTTTGTTAATGATCACTCTGAAAACGCCTACAAAAAAATGGTTGATCGTCTGTTAAGCAGTCCGCATTATGGTGAAAAATGGGGACGTCATTGGCTTGATCAAGCGCGTTACGCCGATACCGATGGCTACACAACAGATTCAAAACGTTCCATCTGGCCTTATCGGGATTGGGTCATCAATGCGTTAAATCGGGATATGCCGTTTGATCAATTTACGATTGAACAGATCGCCGGGGACTTACTTGCAAAACCGACACGCGAACAACTGATCGCGACCGGTTTTCATCGTAACACACTTATCAACGGAGAAGGCGGCACCGATAACGAACAGTTTCGTAACGAAGCCGTTGTCGATCGTGTCAACACCACCGGAGCGGTCTGGCTTGGCTTAACCATCGGCTGTGCGCAGTGTCATAACCATAAGTTTGATCCCATTTCTCAGCGTGAATTTTATGAAATGTTCGCCTTCTTCAACAGTTCGCAGGATATCAATACACGCAACCCCAAACTGATGGTTCCTTCGCCCCAGCAGCGGGAAACGCTCAGCCAGATCGAGCAACGCCTTAAGCAGGCTCAGCAGAAGCTCGCCGTTTACGATGCTCAAAAGAAAAAGTCGCTTCCCCCCAAAAAGCAAAACGATGGCAAGCCGATTGACTGGAAGGTCATTTCAAAATTGGAAGCAACATCAAAAGCTGGAGCCACTATTGTCAAACAGGACGATCATTCCTATCTGGTCAGCGGAAGCAACGGCAACACAGATGAATACAATCTTCGTTTTATGGGCCAACTGGAACATATCACCGCCATTAAGCTCGAAACACTGACACACCCTTCCCTTCCCAAAACAGGACCGGGGCGAGCAGGCAACGGAAATTTTGTGCTCAACGGAATCGAATTGATTCAGAATAAAATACCCGCGAAGTGGCTGCATGCCATTGCTGATCATTCCCAGAAAGATTATCCAGTTTCAGCAGCGATTGATGGAAATCTGGAAACGGGCTGGGCGATTAACATCACCAAAGGGAAAATGAATGTGAATCGAACGGCCCGGTTTATTCTGGAGTCGATGCTGATCACCTCTGCGGAAAACAAGTTGATACTCAAACTGAAATTCGGCGATAAGCCTGCCAAATATAACATCGGGCGATTTCGTATTTCAGTCACCGATGCTCCGCTCAGCAAATTAGGTTTGCCAGACAAAGAACGCGAAAAGCTTCTTGCAGATGTGAAAAAAGTCCAGGATGCCAGAACGAAATTCATCAAATCAATTCCAACGACGTTAATCATGCGGGAACTTCCCAAGCGACGAAAAACACACGTTTTAATCCGTGGTGATTTTCTGCGTCCCGATAAAGTTGTCCATCCCTCAACTCTCGCTGTTCTTTCGGTCAACAAAGAGAAACAACAGAATTTGACGCGACTCGATCTGGCACGCTGGCTTGTTGATAAGAACAATCCACTTCCCGCGCGTGTCACCGTCAATCGTATCTGGATGCGATATTTCGGGCAGGGACTGGTGCAAACCGAAAACGATTTCGGTTATCAGGGGTCACTTCCCACACATCCGCTTCTGTTGGATTGGCTGGCGAGTTCTTTCGTGAACGACGGCTGGTCTCAAAAGAAATTACACAAACTGATTGTCACCTCTGCAACGTATCGTCAGGCATCGCTTGTTCGAGAGGATCTTGCACAGATCGATCCCAGAAATGTATTACTTGCCAGGCAATCCCGGATACGTGTTGATGCGGAAATCGTACGTGATCTTGCGTTATCGGTCAGTGGATTGCTTTCTGAAAAAATTGGTGGTCCATCGGTCTTTCCGCCACAACCGTCTGGTGTCTATTCTTTCACACAAAATAATTATCAATGGAAAACGAGTACCGGAGAAGACCGATACCGGCGGGGAATGTATACGTTTTTTATCCGTTCTGCTCCGTATCCGATGCTGACCACGTTCGATGTTCCCCGCTTTAATGCGACTTGCACACGACGCAACCGTTCGAACACGCCGCTACAGTCTCTCGCGATGGCAAACGATGAAGCGATGGTCGAAATGGCTCGCTCTTTGGGAAACCGAATTGTTGATCAGAACCTTGAAACAGATACCCAGAAGTTGCAGTATGCTTTCCAGCTTTGTCTAACAAGACTACCAAATAAACAGGAGCTGTCCCAACTTTCACAATACCTGAGTGAACAACATAAAATATTTGAAGCCGATCTGAAAAATGCAAAACTTGTTGCAGGTGACAAGTTTGATACAACAACATCCATTTCCGAAGCAGCATCCTGGACCGCGATTGCCCGGGTGCTGTTGAATCTGGACGAATTTATTACGCGAGAATAACCATGTCTGAATCTTATGATTTATTGAATCAGCAACAAGCGATGCTGGCGGAATCAACCCGCCGGCATTTCTTTGAAAAGTGTGGCATTGGCCTCGGTTCGATTGCGCTCAGTTCGTTACTGGCAGCCGATCATTCTGCGCAAGCTGCCACACAGCCGGGTCAAAAAACGCATCATCAACCGCGAGCCAAGGCTGTTATTTATCTCTTCATGGCTGGCGGGCCAACTCAACTCGATTTACTGGTTGATAAACCGATCCTCAAAAAACATCACGGCGAACTGCCGCCGAAAGACTATCTGGATAGTAAACGATTTGCATTTTTGAAGGGAACCGAAAAACTGCTCGCCAGTTCTCACACGTTCAAAAAATATGGGGAATGTGGTCAGGAATTGAGCGATTTGCTTCCACACTTTGGCAAAATTGCTGATGAAGTCTGTTGGATCCATTCGATGAATACCGATGTGTTCAATCATGGCCCTGCAAAACTGCTTGCTAATACGGGATCGCCTCAACCGGGGCGTCCGGGCATGGGAGCCTGGTTGACATACGGACTTGGGAGTGAATCAAACGATTTGCCCGGCTTTGTCGTATTGCAATCTGGACCGCGTGGCCCTCGTGGAGGTTCTTCTTTATGGTCGAGTGGTTTTCTCCCCACGTCTTACCAGGGAGTCCCGTTCAGAAATGGACCGGAACCGGTTCTCAATTTGAACAGTCCGCAAGGAACAACGCGAGCCAGCGAACGGGGATTTGTCGACGCCGTTTCAAACATGAACCGCCTGCGACGCGATGTCGTGGGCGATCCGGAAATTTCAACTCGCATCGCAGCTTATGAAATGGCTTACCGCATGCAGGCCAGTGCTCCCGACTTGATGGAAATTTCCAACGAAACGAAACAAACTCTCGATGCGTATGGGGCGATTCCAGGAAAACCATCTTACGCCAACAACTGCTTACTGGCTCGCCGGATGATTGAACGCGGCACTCGTTTTGTGCAACTGTATCACACAAACTGGGACCACCATGGCGGCCCAACCGAAAACCTGGAGAAGCATTTGCCAGAGATTTCTAAACAGATCGATCAGTCAACCGCTGCGCTCATTCTCGACTTAAAACAACGAGGCCTGCTGGAAGATACAATCGTTATTTGGGGTGGCGAGTTTGGACGAACTCCAATGGGAGAAATCCGAGCGACATCCGGTCGTGATCATCATATCGACGCTTATTCGATGTGGGTTGCCGGCGGCGGATTCAAAGCTGGTCATATCCACGGCACCTCGGATGATCTTGGCTTAACCGTCACCGAAAATCCGGTGCATGTTCACGATTTGAACGCAACAATTCTTCATCAACTGGGCATCAACCACAAACAACTCACATTCCGCTTCCAGGGACGTGATTACCGTCTGACGGATGTGCATGGCGAACTCGTCAAAGAAATTATTACGTAAATCACAAGGGAATCTTCATAAGAAAATCTCTACATAGGGCTTGGATTTATTTATTTGGGCTGAGATTATTAACAAGCAAAAAAAACAAAGGTGTCAGGAACGAATGGCACTGTTGCTTGTTATTAAAGGACTTGTGGCGATTGCTTTGGTTTGTGCTTTTTTTGATGAGCGCGCAGCCGCAGTATCAGCTACGCACGATTGAAAAATATTTACGTAGTCGCTGAGTTATTTTCTAATTGATCTTCCTGAAAAAACTTCACTGGTCTACAATTCGACCACTGAAAAACCTTCCCGGGCGACTAAGACTTTTCCTATGACCAGGGAGGGTCTCATGTCATTTTATAACGCGAGTCAACAACCAAGTCCATTCGAGATGGCTCACTCGCAATTGCTTTCGCAAAATGGATTACGCTTTTCTGAGCTGCTGCCTGAGCAGGTCATCCAAGAGGCCTTCGACAAAACAAACGCTAGCGAAAATGAAGATGATATCATCTTCACTCCGGCGATTACGCT
>JAJRTM010000471.1 GCA_024278285.1 Planctomycetota bacterium | reverse complement strand
TGTTGTTGAATGGTCGTTTAATTGCTTATGGTCCGATAGAAACGACTCTTAATGAAGAAAACCTCAGCAAAACCTACGGCGGTTATCTCCCAATCCTCGACCGTATCGGCACTGCAGTCCAGCAGGATGCAGGCACTAATTATTGATGAAGTAAAGTGACTGAATGATTTAACCTGCTTGGATCATCCCCGCTTGTTCGCTACGATGCACAATAGATAGAAAGCATAGCCCGGTAGGGTCTGCTGTGCAGACCATGATGATGCGTTCGTGTTGCCTATTTATTTTATCGCTAACTTTGTGAAGTGGTTAATGACTGGAAGATTTTTGTGGAATCCACATCCAACGAAACGGTCTGCACAGCAGACCCTTCCTCGCTACGATGCACAACAGAAATATATCGTATTGCATGAACAGCAAAAAGGGGAGAGCATGAACAAGCGAACCGAAACAAAATTTGATCGACACTCAACATCCAGCGGGCAAGCCTGGGTGAACGGATCGAAATGTTACCAGATGAATCGCTTTGCCGGGAAGTTGCTGCTTACTTTTCTGTTGAGCTTGTTCCCCCTGTTGCCGATCCAGGCTGCTCAGAAAAAAACAAAGTCGCCCCAGCGCCCCCAGCCGGATAAAGTGGTTGTCTACAAACAAACTCCGCAGGGCGAACTGAAAATAAATATTTTCCTGCCTGAGAATGTCAAGCAAGGCGAACCACGACCTGCGATAGTTTTCTTCTTCGGCGGTGGATGGGTCGGAGGCGCACCGACGCAGTTTTATCCACATTGCAGGTATCTTGCGAAGCGGGGAATGGTCGCGTTTGCTGCTGAGTATCGAATCAAAAAGAAACATAATACGTCTCCCTTTGAATGCGTTGAAGACGGCAAGTCCGCCATCCGCTGGGTTCGGGAACATGCGAAGCAATGGAATATCGACCCGAATCGCATTGCAGCAGGAGGCGGTTCTGCCGGCGGGCATGTTGCAGCAAGTACCGCTTTGATTTCAGGACTGGAAGCCAAAGAAGAAAATAAGAAAATTCGTTCAACTCATGATGCACTGGTCTTGTTCAATCCCGTTCTCGATACAACCCAAACCGGTTGGAAAGGTGGTTACAAACGTTTGGGAGACAGGTGCAAAGAACTTTCTGCGCTCCATTATATCGATGACAAAACGCCAACAACTATCATCTTTCATGGCACCGCAGATACGACCGTTCCTTATGAAAATGCAGAGCGGTTTCATAAAATAATGAAAGAGCATAACAATCGATGCGAACTGTTCGGCTATCCCGACAGAAAACATGGATTTTTCAACGCAGGAAAAAACAGAGAGGACTACCTGGATACCGTTTCCAAAATGGACACCTTTTTGGTTTCACTTGGCTGGTTATCAAAACCGTAGTCGCCTCAAAAGGACTCTGTTGTTTTCTGATTTACATTTCTTTTGAGAAGTTAACTGCCCTCCGCATTATGCAGTCAGTGATACTGCTATAAGGTGTCGTGCCGGGACTGGAAGTATCGGTGGAAAGAGACAATAGATCAGAGGTAGTAATATGAGTTGCCAATTTATAAATCTACCTGGAAATCAGTTTTGTCGGATAGTTCACGTTTTTGTAATGGTTTTGGTAATGAGCGTTCCCGCCTTGGCTGAGCAAGAAGCACGGAATCTTTTGCAGCGACATCTCCCTGACAAGTTGATTATTTTTAAGTCTACTCCACAAGGTGATTTGAAACTTCATGTCTTCCTGCCTGAAAACGAGAAGCCTGATAAACCGCGATCCGCGATCATATTTTTCTTTGGAGGTGGCTGGAACTCTGGGATGCCTTCTCAGTTTTATCCACACTGCAGGTATCTGGCGGGTCGTGGGATGGTCGCGTTTTCTGCTGAATATCGAGTGAAGAACAAACACAAAACAACTCCGGTTGAATGTATTGAAGATGGAAAGTCTGCGGTTCGCTGGGTTCGAGAGCATGCGGTTCAGTGGAATATTGATCTGAATCGCATTGCCGTGGGAGGTTGGTCTGCCGGAGGACATGTCGCAGCAAGCACTTCTTTAATTTCAGGGCTGGATGCAAAACAGGAGAACGGCAAAATTCGCTCGACTCCTGACGCGATGTTCCTGTTTAACCCGGTGCTGGATACAACGCTAACTGGCTGGAAAGCAGGCCAGAAACGGCTGGGAGACAGAAGTAGAGAGCTTTCTCCAATCCACTACATTAACGATCAGACTCCTGCAACGGTTATTTTTCAAGGTACTGCTGATATCTATCTCCCTTATGAAAATGTGGAACGTTTTCAGAAAATCATGAGGCAGCACCATAATCGTTGTGAGGTTTTTTCTTACGCGGGCAGACCGCATGGTTTTTTTAAGCCTTCGGTAAATAAAGAGGACTATCTGGATACCGTTTCCAAAATGGACACCTTTTTGGTTTCACTTGGCTGGTTATCAAAACCGTAGTCGCCGACAACAAAGGCAGTCCGACCACTTTAGTGGTTGGGTGCCCTGAGGCACAAGATGCAACCCAAATCGATTAAAATATCTAGCCACTGTTGCGCAGCATTTCAGAAATGTGAAAAACTATTTGTGAGTATCAAACAGATCGGCGAAGACATCTTCCAACGGGCGTTCGTGGACGGTCAGGTCATCAACCTGATAGCGAGAAAGCAACGAGCCAAGAACATTGGAGACTTTATCTCGTTCAACGCTCAACTTCACAGCGGGGGGATCGGCTTCAAGAAGTTTTCCATATTTCTGAAGATCGCTGGGGATGTCGCCGTTGTGGAAAATAAGAGAGATCACTTTGTGTGTGCTGAAACGATCCACGATTTCGCTTAAACTGCCATCGTGTCGGATTTCGCCATCGTTAATCACAATGACTCGTTTGCAAAGCGACTCGACATCTCTCATGTAATGACTTGTCAGTACAACAGTGATTTGTTCCTGCTGCTGATAATGCTTCAAGAATTCTTGAACGCGTTTCTGGCTGACCACATCCAGTCCGATCGTTGGTTCGTCCAGAAAAAGAACACGAGGATTGTGCAGCAAGGAGGCAATCAACTCCATCCGCATTCGCTCTCCCAGAGAAAGTTCGCGTACCGGTTGGCGAATCAGTTTGCCAACTTCCAGAAGAGAAACCAGTTCATCAAGGCGGCGTTCAAATTCCTGATCCGGAATTTTGTAAATTGCCTGATGCAGCCGAAACGACTCCTGAGCAGGAATGTCCCACCAAAGCTGATTTTTTTGCCCCATCACAAGTGAAAAGTTTCTGCGGTAGGCGTTCTCTCTTTTCCAGGGAATATGTCCCAAGACTGTTGCGTGACCAGAAGTGGGATAAATCAAGCCGGAAAGCAGTTTCAGTGTGGTTGTTTTTCCTGCACCGTTTGGTCCCAGAAACCCAACAATCTCTCCTTCTTCAATTTGAAAGCTGACCTGCTTCACGGCGTCCACTTTCGTGAATTCCCGATGAAACAGATTGCGAATCGATGCAACCAGTCCTTCATGTTTGCGATAAACACGGTATTGTTTTGAGAGGTCAGAAACTTCTATCACAGCGGGCATTAACAAGATTGATTCTATAAAAGGTGTTTCAAAAACAAACGCAGCCTCTGAAAAGAGGCTGCGTTAATTAATGGGTCGTGACAGGAACTATCTTCCCTGGACAACTTTCGCTTGTTTGAGCAGTGTCGCGTAATCTGCGGTAATGTGCAGAACTTCGTCGTTATAGAAACCTTTGGGAAAGATCTCTTTTTTCTCTTTTTTCTTCTTTTTGTCTTTGTCTTTCTCTTTAGCCTTCTTTTTCTTTAATTCCGGAAAGAGTGCTTCCAGTTCTTCTTCTTCAATTTTACGTTGTTTGCCAAGAACATTTTCATTCAAACTGACTGACTTACGACTTTTTCGCTTGACGTAACGATCAATCTGCTTCTTCACTTTTTTGAAATTTTCACTGGCAGAGATACGTTTTTCGCTATCCTGCTTCAGGCGATTGATCACCGGTCCGCTTGTCATGGCGACATTGTAGGTATCATTGGCTTCAGGAATACTGTCGAATGGAAGCGCGTTATCGAGGAACGATTCTCCCAGGTCCATGTGATCGATTCGTGAAGGCAGAACGACGTCTGAGCGAACACCGCGGTTTTGGGTACTGTCGCCGTTAACGCGGTAGAACTGCTGGATAGTTAATTTCAAGGCTCCTAAATCTTCTCGTCTGCGGAATAACTGCAAGCGACCACCAAGGCCGGGATCAGAAACCGGCATCACATTCTGTACGGTTCCTTTACCATGTGTTGTTGTATCTCCTACGATGATACCACGATTGTAATCTTTAATGACTGCTGCAAAAATTTCAGAAGCAGAAGCAGAAAGCCGATTGCAGATCACGACCAACGGACCCGCGTAAGCAACATCCGGGTTTTCGTCTCGGTGCGAACGAATTGTTCCATCAAGCTCTTTCACTTGCACGACCGATCCTTTTTTAATGAACAAGCCGGAAACGCCAATCGCTTCGCTTAGAGCGCCGCCGCCGTTGTTGCGCAGGTCGATCACAACAGCATCGACACCACCTTGAGATTCAAAATTAGCCAGGACTTTTCGGACATCTTTTTCGGTACTTTTGAAATCAGGAATGCCGCGTTGTGCGCCTTCAAAATCTCGGTAGAAAGAAGGGATTTTAATGATACCAATTTTCACGGGGCGTCCGGTTCGTTGCTGAACGTCGGCGTCCGTACCGTTAATAATTTCCCCTTTGACTTCCGACTGCTTCAATTCAATTTTCTGACGAACCATCGCATACATTTCTTGATCGTCACTGTCTGCTTTTTTAACTTTCAGGCGAACGGTTGTGCCTCTTTTTCCGCGAATGAGTTGAACAACATTTTTCAATTTCATCTCGACGATATCAACGAAGTCCCCCGTTTCTTGTCCCACAGCAACAATTTTGTCCCCCGGTTCAAGGCGTCCATCGGTATCAGCGGCTCCGCCGGGAACAATTTCTGCAACGACGGTAAAACCATCGTCGTAACGAAGCTGAGCACCGATTCCATCTAGAGAAAGTCGCATGTTAATCTGAAAATCTTCAAGCGTTCTGGGAGACATGTAACTGGAATGCGGGTCAAAACTGCGAGCCAGCGCCGTGAGGTACATTTCCGTAATTTCATGCTCATCGGTTAAACGCAAATTACTGGAGATCGTTCGATAACGGCGATGTAATTTTTCGTGAGCTTTTTCCAGATCTTTCCCTTCTTCTCCCAGTTTCAAATCGAGCAATTCATATTTAATTCGCTTCCGCCAGCGTTCATTCAACTCATCCTGAGTTTTTGCCCAGGGAAGATCGTCTGCATCTGTCACCATTTCTTCATCGATGGTGAAGTCCTGTTTCTGTTCGATTAATTTCTGGGCCAACGCCGTCTGCCTGACCATCGTTTTAAGGTACAAGCTGAAAACATCCTGAGCAAATTGCACATTGCCGTTTTTTAGATTGTCATCTAACTTTTTGCGCATCACATTCAAACTTTTGATATCCGACTCGATAAAATAAAGTTTATTCGGGTCGAGATCTTTGATAAATCGATCAAATAATCGCGATGAAATTTCATCGTTCACACGTGAATGACCGATGTGATATCGTTCGATCATTTTGCAAACCAGGCGTGCTGTTTTGCCATCATTACTTATATCTGCATTAAACTGTTGGGCACCGATTGTGGTCACAATCAGACAAACACCCAACAGAGACAAGGCAGCGATTCGGCGAAAAGTAGGTGACTTCATGAGCGATTCCCAAGTGCTTTGTTTTTGAGATGACATAATTACTCTGACGAGATTAACGGAGGGAAAGGAATCGAGGTCGCACTTTCCATAGTGCTTTGATGACAGCATATCGACTTGAAAGCCACGAAAACTTCTGACTAATCAAGTAAGATCGACAAGCGAAGCCGCTGATAGCTCAAACGCTGAACCACCATTATCTTCCCTGATCCTCCTATCTTGCATCAATAGTAACGTATTGAATGAAATGGGGCAATATGCAGTTGGACGAGAACTTGCAACCTGTTGCAAGCAAAGACGTTCTGCCGTTTCAGGATTGACAGGTCCGATTCGTCTCTTTGGCTTTACTACTCAATTCCAACTAAATCATTACGTATTTCCAGCTTAGTTCGTTGGAAATTGTTTGTGTTTTTGGGTGGTAAGTACCTGCCCCAATGCTATTTTGTCTGTGCTGTCGATAGATCTCGTGTTGAAGTTCCGCGAACAGAATCGAATCAACAGGCGTATTTAGCCAAGAAAAAACAGGAACGTAAAAAAGTTAAAGCGAAGAAAAGCAAAGAAACAATCGGCAGAATCTATCGAAAAGAAAACAGCAACCTCGCAAATCTGGTTGACATTATTATGGCACGTCGGCACCGGTTTGCCCTGGGCTTGAAAAGCGGTCCATCGGATTCCAGCGAGCGCCAGCGACGTAGGGTACGCTGTGCGTACCAATTGTGACTCACGTTAGAGGAGACACATTGCCTTGTAGTTTACATTACTCTGTGCGCGTGGTACGCACAGCGTACCCTACTTGCTTGAAAAGCGGTCCATCGGATTCCAGCGAGCGCCAGCAGATGCGGGCTTCGTCGGGTACGATTTCTGGAAGTCAATCATCAATGCCAAGCATGATTTTCTGATTCGCATTGGAGCCAATGTGAAGCTAATCAAGCAGCTCGGCTATACGCGGGAAAACGGTTCGACAGTTGAACTTAGAAATCGTACCACACGCCGAAGCCGATTAGTTCTTCGTATTCGCCCAGGAATTCGTACTGCAAAGATTGTCCCTGGTAATATTGCAAGCCGATACGAAACAGGCTTGTCGATTCATCGCTGCGCCACTGCAATCCTGCAACGACATTAACTCCTCCACTAAAGTTGACTTCCTGCCGGATATTTGAAGCGACCGCAAGGAATGGTTGAGCACGGCGTCCAGAATAATAATTATAATCTGAAACAGCGACTGGCGAATAATCAAAGCCGAATTGAAAGTGCCACGGTTCTGATCCACCACTGGTGTTGTAGGCGTACTCCGCATCGGCATACAGACGCAAGTCGGGAGTAACGAAATAGCCGCCACCAAGCAGGAATGCGTCTCGTAAATAATTGATACGCACAAATCCTGGGTTTCTCAGTAAGTATTCATCACCTGCGTGAGAACTGAGATGGCTCCATTCAAATTTCATTTGCACAGGGCCTTTTCGCCATGTGATGGGAATTCCCACTCGAAAATCGACTGCTTCAAGATCTCCCTGTTCGTTCATATTGAGGCGGGGAAATGCGGCTCCCCAGATATCCAACTGCCAACCTTCCAGCGGTTCGCCCGGTCCGGAGCCGTAACGCAACAGGCCGGCTCTTCCCCCAGCTTCCAGAGACCAGATTGCTCCTGTCCCTTTGAGAGAGACCATCGATTGACCAAAACGCGGTTCCCGTGGACCTCCCAGATAAGATTGGTACAGAATATCTTTAGGAAGCACCGTCCAGCCCCAGTCGCTACTGTATTCTTCCTCCAGGCAATCGAGACCATCTTGAGGTTGAGACTGCGTTGCGTAGGGTGATGATTGCTCGGGCATGGAGTAGGTATGCCCTGCTCCATTGCCGTAAGGAGAGTTGTAAACAGAGCCTGGCTGTTGCGGTGCGAGCGAAGGTGAATTTTGAGTCGGTCCGAATGTATGCCCGCCAGTATTGGGGAATGTGCGGGGAAGTGAGGGGATTGCGTTTCCGGCTGGCTGTTTCAAAGTTGGCTCAGGCGCATAAAATTCAGCAGGAGCCGGCGGTAATTGTCCTGTCCGTATATTCTGATTGACGGGCTGATAATTAGAAACGGGGCTCACTCTGTTTTGCACTTGCCTGTTCAGAACATCTTGTTGATATCTGTTTTGATACGGCTTGAAATAAGGGCGAGGGGCTCTCGCTGCATTCTGATAAACCGGCCCAGGTGTCCGATTCTGTAACGGTTGATGCAATTGAGCAAAAACATGGTTACCAAAGCAAAAGCCAGCAACGACGAGGCTTAAACTCATCCGTAAAAACTGATTATAAATTAAAGGACGTACCATTGCATCTGTCCGCCAAGAGGAGGGAATAGGTAGTGAAGGGACAGGATTTGTAGCAAATCTCAACAAAATTACCTAGAGAGAATTCAATTAGCTCTTATCTACCCTCATTTAGTAAGCAGGCTTACAAATTGAACCCGTTTTGGGTGTAATTGTTACAAAAATACTCCTCGTTTTCGCGAAATCAATACCGCATCTGCTGATTGGGCTTGCGAGAGTTTCTCCCAGTGGTTGCAAGAGCTGTTGTCGAACAATTAACATGTCGCTGATGGGTAACGCTGGCAATGAACCAAAATTAAGGCAAACGATAATGAGACTGTTAATTGACGCCCACTTGGATTTGGCATGGAACGCGGCTTCACATGATCGGGATTTGACACAAAGTTTGAGTGAATTGAACGAGCGGGAAGCGGCGATGACCGATGTCGCTTATCGTGGCAACGCCGTTTTGACATTTGAGGAAATGCACAAAGGGAATATCTTTTTGTGTATCGTCACACTACTGGCCAGAAGTGGGCCGCAGCTTCAGTTGAAGCAGCAGTATCTACGGACCGATATCGATTATACAACTCGCATCGGAGCCTTTGCCGCCGCTCATGCACAGCGCGCCTGTTACACGTTGTGGGAACGACAGGGGCATATTCGACTGATTCAAACGCAGGCCGATTTCGATGATCACCTTGCCAAG
>JAJRTM010000470.1 GCA_024278285.1 Planctomycetota bacterium | reverse complement strand
TAACCAGGGGTTCCCCACCGGCTCGCCTTGGATAAAAAAGTCAGGTTTTGAAAGCATGGATGCGATCAGAAAATCAGCCATATTACTGTTGAGTCTCGACAAGCCTGTCGCCAAAGAGGTCATTTCACAGATGCCTCGTGGGATGGTGGAAAAAGTGACTCTTCAAATTGCTCAACTGGAGGATGTCAGTCGAGCAGAGCAGGAAAATGTTCTGGACGAATTTTACAACGCAGCCCGCGAACGAACGCCGATTGAACGTGGCGGCCTGGCAACTGTGAATGATTTACTCGAAGATGCGTTGGGCGAAGATGGTGGTTCGATTCTGGAAAGCGTCAAGCAGTCAATGAGTTCGGTTCCGTTTGGATTTTTGCATAACGTTGCCGCAGAGAATCTGCTTACCTATATACTCGAAGAACATCCGCAAACGATTGCCTTGGTGATGTCTCACTTAAAAGCATCGCAAGCAGCTGAAGTCCTGACCGGTTTACCTGGTGACAAACAGATGGAGGTCATCCGCAGAATTGCCAATATGGAGCAGACAAATCCGGAAGTGGTTAAGGATGTCGAAAAGAGCCTTGAGACCCGAATGATGAGTACACTGAATCAACAGTTGGATAAAGCAGGCGGTGTTCCCATTGTAGCAGAAATACTCAACCTGACAGATCGAATAACGAACCGCGGAATTCTGGAAACACTCGAAGATAATGATGCCGATCTGGCTGATCAAATTCGAAGATTGATGTTTGTCTTTGATGATCTGCTCAAACTCGATGATAAAGCGATTCAATCTCTATTGAAAGAAGTTGATAACTCTCAGTGGGCATTATCACTCAAGGGGGCATCGGAAGAAATTCAAGAAAAAGTTCTTGGAAACCTGTCACAGCGAGCAGCCGACATGCTGCGGGAAGAAATGGAATTCCTGGGGCAAGTTCGCGTCAGCGATGTCGATGCCATGCAATCACAAATTGTCGATGCGGTTCGTCGGCTCGAAGATGCAGGAGAGATTGTCGTCTCTGCCGGTGCAGATGGCGAACAGTTTATTTCATAAGTTTTTTAATGTTGTCAAAAAATTAGATTCATCCCCTCATGAGCCAGGTCGTCAAAGTTCTTAAAGCAGATTCGCTGACGGATATGTTGGCAGCCGATCATTTCAATTATGAAGATTTGAAAGCTCGATGCGAACAATATCTCGAATCGATTCGTGAGCAAACTCGTCAAATGCTGGTACAGGCTCAGCAGGAAGTAAACCAGATTAAAAAAAAGGCGGCTGGACAAGGCCGACAGGAAGGGATTGCACAAGGCTTAAAGGAAGCGGAAAAACAGAACAATCAAGCGATTCAGAAAAAAGCTCAGCAGATCGTTCAAAAAAAAATACAGAATGTTGTTCCTCTATTGCAACAAGCTTCACAGCAGCTTGAACATGAAAAACAAGCCTGCCTTTCCCGCTGGGAATCTCAGGCAATTGAGCTGGTGATTGCCATTACCGAAAAAGTAATTCACCGCAGCCTCAATCAGACTCCGGAGATTGTGAAAGAACGCATCGAAGAGGTTCTGAAATTAACCGTCGGCAATTCTCAAATTACGATTCGTATTGCAGAAGGGGATATGGAAACCCTGGAAGAATTTCAGGAAACCGTCATCGGAACGTTATCACAACATGCGAATGTAAATTTGATTGGCGATGCGAGTTTCACTTCGGGAGATGTCGTTGTCACCACCGAACATGGCGTTGTCGATGCAAGAATTGAAACACAATTGGAACGTATTGCAGAAGAATTGCTGGTTGATTAGGCGTAAGGTAGTAGGTAGTAGGAAAAAAGTTCGTAGGGTGCGTCGTGACGCACCTTCAACTCGTTCCCAAGCAGGAGTTTGGGAACGAGGAAAAATGGACACGAAAGAATTGGTGCGTTGCAACGCACCCTACGTTACTGATAGAAAACAAATGTGGAAACAGCAACTTAAATCGATTATCCCTTATGGCTTGAGTGGGCGGATTTCTCAGGTGGTTGGCATGACTGCGCAAGTTCGTGGATTGCCTGCGCCGATCGGATCACTTTGTCGGATTAACTGCAATCATCGCGAACCGATTGATGCAGAAGTGATCGGCTTGCGGGATCAGGAAATTATTGTTCAGCCTTACGATGATTTGACAGGTGTTAAACGTGGCGATCTGGTTGAACTGCGACAATCATCAATGAAATTACGAGTTGGTGAAGAATTACTGGGGCGTGTCATTAACGCGCGAGGTAATTTTATCGATGAGAAGCTTCCTGCCATTTTGCCTCATACTGTTTCTTTGCAAGCACCGCCGATCCCTCCTTTAACTCGTCCGCGGATAACCGAAACGATGGAAACAGGTGTTCGAGCCATCGATTCACTTCTCACGTGCGGCAAAGGACAGCGGCTTGGTATTTTTGCAGGCAGTGGCGTTGGAAAAAGTACGCTGCTTGGTCAACTGGCCAAATACGCTTCGGCCGATGTCAATGTTGTCGTGCTTGTTGGCGAACGAGGGCGAGAAGTGCGAGAGTTTCTGGAACGGGATCTTGGTCCTGAAGGAATGAAAAGAAGCGTTCTTGTTGTCGCAACCAGCGAAGAATCTGCGTTGCTGCGCCGGCGGTGTGCTCATGTCGGAACCGCGATTGCAGAATACTTTCGAGATCTTGGGAAAGATGTTTTGTTAATGATGGATAGCGTGACACGCTACGCGCTGGCTCAACGAGAGATTGGACTGGCAGGCGGCGAACCCCCCGCTACACGCGGTTTTCCTCCCTCTGTTTTTGCGTTACTTCCACGATTACTGGAACGAAGCGGCACGACTGAAAAAGGAAGTATCACCGGATTATACACCGTTTTGGTGGAAGGGGATGACACCAACGAACCAATTTCAGATGCGGTTCGCGGTATTCTGGATGGTCACATTGTGCTCTCACGCGATCTGGCTCACAAATCGCATTGGCCCGCGATTGATGTACTTGGCAGTATCAGTCGCTTGATGAATGAGTTGGCCTCGCCGGAGCATCTCAAAGCGGCTCAGCAACTCAAACAACTGATGGCGGCTTACAGGCAATCTGAAGATTTAATCAACATCGGTGCTTATCAACATGGTTCCAGTCGCCTTGTTGATCGCGCGATTCAATTGAAATCACACATCGATCAATTTTTGCAGCAAACACCAACCACACATACCGAAATGACTAAGACGATTCAAAATTTAATTCAGTTATCATCACAAATGGATATCAATCAACAGGTCGCAGTGGCTTCCTGATGAATAAATGAAAAGCATGGCAAGATTCAAATTTCAACTTGATTCTCTGATGAAGTATCGTGAGTTCCAGCGGGATCAATGCAGGCAGATATTAGCGGATGTTCTCAAGCAGGAGGCTGATTTATTAGATGAAATCAAACAGTCACAAACAGAACGAGAACAAGTGAGTGAGGAAATTAGAGCAGGAAGTATTCAGGGAGAACTAAACGTTCAACAGAATGCTTCACGAAGATTCTACCTGACGCAGATTGATCAGAAAGTTCGGCAATTTCAATTACAGTTGGAACAGATCAGGCAACAACTGGAACTATGTAGAAAAGCAGTCCAGCAAGCAGATGCAGCCGTGAAAGCTCTGGAACAATTGAAGGAAACTCGTTTG
>JAJRTM010000469.1 GCA_024278285.1 Planctomycetota bacterium | reverse complement strand
TGAGCAGCGTATTGATCGAAGAGATTCTTTGCGTAGCTGTCGAGCGGGTTCTTGTCACTGTTATTGCCGGTGTTGTGATTTGGAGTGTTGCGCATGACCGTATTTTATGGTGAAATCATAGTCATTGTCACTTGTGCGTTTTGCTTGATTGTGGTGTTGTATATTTTATTGTCTGAATTGCTCGGATTTCTTGACGATTCAACCCGTTCAATTGGGTAGGCAGGTCAGCCACAAGGCGAGTGCTGTTGAAATCTTTTATTTCACGCCCGTTTTATCGCCGTGAAAATCGTTTCTGAAAACAACTGTTTCCGCCGCCGCAGATCGGGCCTGGCTGACCGATTCTGAAATGGTCATTGGATTCAACGAAAATTACTTTTGGAAATTTGTCTGTTCAACGCTATCGATTTCAATTGATTTTTATCAACCATTTCAGAAGCCAAGGGGCCCGGTTGAACGGGTTGAATTTATGTGTATTACGGTCTTTAGCCGCCGCAGGCACAAACAGGCGAATGCCTGTCCGGGAGAGGGGGCCAAGGTATGTCCGGGAGGGGTCATGGGCCCGGACACCCTGAGTGTTTCGTAAGTTATTCCCACCCAGCCGTTTAGGGGTCGCCAGGGATTTGATTCGTGCCTCACCAAACCCTGGCATTATAGATGCGGGTTGAGTGGTTGCCAGTGCTCGTTTCTCACACTGGTTTGCCCACAATTGGTCGGTCGTTCCACCCCACGATTCCATCTCTAATGCCAGGGTTATCACCCTCGCAACCCATCGCACGACAGAATATATGAGTGACAATCAATGACAGAATTTCATCGGCTTCTCACAATCATTCCAATCGCCAGGTGCGATCTTGACTCGCCTTTTCAGGTTACGATCATCAATACCGACAAGAGTAACAGAACGAAAAGCTCCTCAAGTCTAAACGGCTCCTCCTTTTTGTCGCTGGGAACCTGCCGAACTTCTCCACAATGGAACTGCTTGCAAATTAAAAATTCTTCTCTGGTTTCCAAAAATGTTCTTGACAATTTCTGCCAAACCGGTACAAATGAGATATCGACCTTTCGAGGTTGCCTCCAGTTGACAGCTTTTCCGTTCCGGTCGCAAGACTGTGAAGAAATTTTGCCTGGTTGTAATTTTCATCCTTCGGGATCGTTTTACCGAGCACTCCACCTTTCGGAGTTCTGCTCGGTACTTTTTTCTGCGACATCTTTTATTGTAGAAAGTATATTGCACTTTCTGCTACCGCAGGTTCAAAGCAGCGAATGCTGCACGATCACTGGAGTTGATGATGATTGTTACCGAAAATGATATTCAGATTCTGGCACTGCTTGCCAAATATTACGTTCTGACGCGGGAACAAATCCAACGACTTTGTGCTCCTCATCTGGTATCAGGTCGTTCGCTTCGTCGTCGAATTATGAAACTTCGGCAGGACGAATATCTTTTCAGGCACCGGGTACCGGTTGCATTGCCTGGAAAGTTTGGAGCAGCTCCCGTTTACTATCTCACCAAAAAGGGAACCGAACTGCTCACTTCCTGGTTCGATGATGAGCATTTTCTTGCCACAAAACCCCGACACCCCCGTGTCGATCATCTGAATCACTGGTATGCCATCATCGAAACTCGCATTGTGATTGAACAGGCCATCGCTTTGCAGGATGAAGTGAAGCTGGAACATTGGGTTAATGAATGGGAAACTGCCAATAAAGCAGACCATGAAAACGATCAATTCTACCTGCATACCAAACTGAATCAGAATCCCCCACTCTCCTGTTCACCCGATGCCGCTTTTGTATTGTCGCTACGCGGACACAAAAAAGTCTTCTATCTGGAACAAGATTTAGGGACCAGTTCACCGAATCAGATCGCCGCCCGCAAGACCAAAGGATACGCAGAACTGGCAAATCGAAAACTTCACCGCAAACATTTCCCGGAAACAACACTCGATACTTTCAAGATTCTGTTCGTCACGCCGACATTATATCGCTGTAAAACGACAGCAGAGAAAATCAGGAAAAAGCCACGACCCGATTTATGGCTCTGCATCGACCAGCACGAATTGACCCCTGAATCGTTTTTACATGAACAAATTACATGGAATCATAAAGGCGAACGAGGTTCGATTGTGAAACCAACAGAAAATAAAGACCCAATACAATGATCGATTTGATGCGACCACACCAATTCACTGTTGTCAAACCGCACTGTAATCAGGGTTACAGTGTGTCACAACAACAGCGTGTGGAATTTTGTGATGGCTCGACTTCTATGGTAGAGTCATCCCCTTTTAGTTTTGTTCCCCTTTTACCTATGTCAGATAATTCTGCAACAAAAGATTCCAACAAGCCCGTCAAGTCATTCCGACTTCGCGGCATCACTGCCAGTATCTTCGAAAACAGTTCTGAAGATGGCAAATCGTTCTACAAAGTAACGCTTCAGCGTTCCTATAAGCAGGGCGATGAATGGAAATCGACTAACAGTTTCGGTCGCGATGATCTTCCTCTTGTCAGTTTGCTCACCAAGCAAGCCTGGGAATTCATCTTAAACACCGAATCTCAAAGTCAGAAGGAGAACAAATAGTTTTGAGTTTGTTTGAGACGGGTTGCCCTGACGACCCGTCTCACTCCTTCCTGTTTGGGAAGCGAAGCCAGGCGACATCGGCTGTGTTCAGCATTTGCAAAACCCGCCGTGACTCACTGGCTGTATGAGAACCAGAATAATATCTGAGGAGCAGGCAAATTTCGCCTGGCTTCTCAACTTTCCTTTTGTTTTAGGCAGCCATATTTGGATGAATATTGACGGTTCAATCAGGGGACGTCAGACGAT
>JAJRTM010000468.1 GCA_024278285.1 Planctomycetota bacterium | reverse complement strand
CTGTGGAATTGATAAAAAATTCTATCCACAGATACTTTTAGCAATATCAGTCTCGAAAACCCCAGCACGATTGGCTTACCGTAACATCCGTGTTTCTACTTAGGGTCGTTCGATAAATAACTGTCGTGATCTTTGGATGGCCCAGACGCATCGCGTCTGGGTGACGCAGTCACAAGAGGCCGAGAATGTGATTGACCAATATCAATCAACTCCCCACATTTTACAGGCAATATAGTTATTTCGAGAGTCTTACAATCGATCAAACCACATTCTCGGCTTCCTGTTGCGGTGCAACTCAGACACTCCGCGTCTGAGCTATCCCTGTAGCGAAATGCGACAGTAATTGTTCGAGTGATCCTTAGAGCCTAATGAACTAATGAAACAGACAAAAATGCCGGTACTCCGTTTTGAACGAAAAGGGGTTCTACAATATTCGCAACTATTTCCTACCGTATCAACGTTGCTTCGATATCTCGCGGAGCGAAAACGTGCTTGGTGTTGATGTATCGATCAGGATCAATTTCAAACATCTCACGATTTTCAGCCGTGCTGAACAGGTAAAGATTATCATTATAGAAGGCAGCGAACTCGGTTGATCCCGGAATTGCCCGGTCCGTTTCCCACATAATAACGGGGTCGCAACCAATTAACTGAGGGGCATATTTCTGTGGATTTGCTTCGAATAATTCTCGCGATTCCGGTTCAGAAAAAAGATATTTCTGCTGACGGTATTCGGTACTCCACTGTTTCTTTCCACGAACCCAGGCTCGGTTCTCGTATAATTCAACCGGGCAAAAACCATCCATCGCGATAAAGACAACTTCCGGCTTGATTTCTGTTTTTCGATCATCAATTTCACGCGGATTCGGTACAGCTTGCCCCTGGTCAGACTGAACGAGCTGTTCGGTTGGTACATTTGCAGGCCCAAATAATTCACGTGGAAAAGGAGCTGGCTGTCCCAGTTTTACATCCAGTGGAGAAGTTCGTGAAGGAGCATTTCCAGATTTATTTCGATTCACTAAAATTCTTTTCGTCTGCTGGTATCGCCCCTGCACCTGCATCGCCTGAGAAATATATTCATTCAGACCCATCATTCCAGAAGATGTCCCTAAGACACGCCCGTTAGGGTCAACAAACAGATCGGTCGGATACTGGGTGATCTGATACATTCTCACCAGTTCGGGAGATTTATCACCATCAACTTTGACCAGGATGATTTTTCCTGCCAATGACCTCTTTAATTGCGGGGAAGAAAATACCATTTGATTCATCGTCTTGCAGGGGCCACACCAAGTGGTCGAAAAATGCACAATCATCGGCAAGTCATGCTCGCGAGCCTGTTTGAGTGCTTCGCGAAAATCGTGATATTCAAATTGAGTTTCCGCAGCACGTGCAGAAACAGAAGTCGCGATGACCAGCAACGCAACAAGAGCATGGCGGCGTGAGAGATTCAAAGAAGTTGATCGCATGTAATTCCCCAATTTCGTTAGGCAACAATTCTTTTTCTGTATCGGCTTTGCAGGCCGCACAGCGAAAGGCTGCCAAGGAAAGGGACTACTTTCTTCACGCAAACAGGTGCAATCACGCGATTATAACGAACAGGCATCCGGGCAATCGATGTAATCGTTACAGATTTACCTGAATAGAATGCTGAGAATGTGATCAGGATCCTCAAAATCATCAACCAGGGCGTCCGGCTTGCTCGGCTCAAGATCTTCACGAGAGTAAATCCCGGAAGCGACAGCCAGGACGCTGGCTCCGATAGCGCGGGCGCATTGCACATCAGCCGGGGTGTCTCCGATGATCCAGACAGTATCGCGATCAGAAATCCCCTTCTGTTTCAGAAAGATTGCCGCATCACGAGCAACATCATCTCGATCGCGGTGCTGATCCCCAAACGCGCCGAAAGAAAAGTGATGTTCAAGATTGAAATGTTGCACCTTCATCCAGCCACTCTGCTCAAAATTACCAGTCAGCAGACCAACATGCTCTCTGGAACAGGCGGGCAAACGGGCGGAGAGTAATTCAAGTAGTTGCCGCACCCCAGGCAATACACAGCCGCCCCGCTTGTTGAGATGCTTGGGCAGCAAAGTAAAATATCGTTGTTGAAACTTCGTGAATTGCTCGTTAGTCGATTTCAATCCATGACCAATCAGCAAATCGGTAACAATGCCTCGATCTGTTCTTCCTGCGAAAGGGATATCACAATCAATTTCTTCAACACCAAATTCAATACGCAGCGCCTCTTCCATCGCTCCCTGACCGGCATGTCCAGAATCCAGAAGAGTGCCATCGATATCAAAAAGAAAAACATGCGACATAAAACAAGAACCTGTAAGAAACGGTGAAACTATTTAACATCGCAGAGTCTGCCGTGCAGGCCAATTGTTGTCAACTGGGCCTGAAACGATCATTATGATTTCGTCACTCTACCGGATTCTATGTGAAGACGATTTGAGTGATTAAAAATCGCTTCGCATCAAGCAAGCAATTACTGTCAGGCTTTGCTTTTTTGGTTCAACGACAAATGTTGTGCGCGGGGGTTGGTGAAAATGTGGGCCTGTTGTTCTGATAGGGAATACCATTACCCATTCTCTATCAGGAAAACACGACATGCCCACTTGTTTATTGTATCAAGCGATTGGCCTGAAT
>JAJRTM010000467.1 GCA_024278285.1 Planctomycetota bacterium | reverse complement strand
TGGCCTGTAATGGTGCAGCAGATCGACGCAGAAGGATTTCCAAGCGGTAACGCATCCCTGACGCTCACCATTGATGATGAAGATCTGACGTTTGATTTGCCTGGAGATGCAACGGCGGTGGACCTACTAACAAAAGTGCGAACACATCCGATGATCACTGCACCGGAATCGGTCCAGGCGATCGGCGGCCCGCTCAGCTACTGTGCGATCAACCTGATGTTCGGCCCCAGTCTGGCCGGGAAAAGCATTCAGCCGATCCACATCGATAACGGATCCATGTCTCCTGGGCTGTCTGGATTGCGTTTACGCCTACTTGCTCCTCTTTGGTCAATCGAATGAGAACCACGCAAACTCGACAGTCATTTCTAACGCCGGCGGCTCGTTCGCGTCCGCAACTGTTCTGCAGGGATGCGGCAACCGGCAAGCTTTTTTGGTCGCGTGATGACGGACTGAATTATCAGACGCACAGTGATTTGCAGTTTCAGTTTCCGGGCAGTTGCGGAATTCAGAAGCAGGAAGGCGGCAACGTCAACGGTACCGCTGGGAGCTCGTCACCCGGATTTGTGCATGAATACCAGGGGCTTGTTCTGCTGATCACATCCGCTGGCGACCTGATTACCTGCGATGCAGATGGGGATTCCCGATCATTGTACCGCAACGCATTCGGTCAACAGTTCTATGGGGCAATTGCGGCAAGCGACCGAACGGTCTGGGTCAATGTGGAAAACAATCTCGTGGCCATCGACATTGAAAATGGAATTCAATCGACCACACCCAGTCCAGGAGGAACTTTCAACAGCTTGGTGCATCCCGATGGTGCGATTGTATTGATCGATGAATCCGGGCGACTCACCGCACTTAAACCGGACGGGACTCTGAAATGGGGGCCGATTTCTTACAATGCCAACGCGGTTGGTTTTTACTGGGGAAGCTTTCTGAACGGCGACATGGTTACATCGGTGGGCGTGATCTCGGCAAACACAGGGGAAGTGATCGCAAGCTGGCCAGAGAGCAGAAAAACACTTGGTTCGGGAGAATCAAACGCTTCTGACCTGGCTGATATCGTGATCTGGCAGAACGAAAAGATCCTCACTCATTTATGGATCAAAGAATGGGTTGAAGGATTTGGACCGGATGATGGGCATTACATCAATCTTTTGTATTTTTCAGAACTCGACCGAAACCTGAATATCGTCCGCGAAGAAAAGATGCCTACCGACAATTGGCCAGGTTATTCAGGGATCCCCGATCCGTGGTTCCTTTACGATTTGGAATTCGTTTCGGGGATCGCTAACTATTACCCGAACAGCGAACACCTGGTGGGAAGCTGGCTGACAGATATCAGCTTGCCAGCGCCGACTCCGCTCCCAATTGCTTTGTTCCCACACGCGAACAAAAAGCGATCCAACCTGAACGAACTTGATTATCCGGGCGATCCCCAGAACATCCTGCGACATGCCGGCGGATTCTTTTGCAGCCTGGAAAGGAATATCCTCGCCTCGTTCAAATCATCCGGGCAACTGGACTGGCAAATTGATCTTCCCAACGGCCCGCAACTTAACGCCACGCTGTTTGTACTGAGCGACGATCAATCAAAAATTTACTACATTGGCTGATCGCTTATTCGTTAATAATTGATCGAATAAGCCGTACTGTTTCAACCCGCTGAACGGCTCATGCGTGATCGGCCTGCACAAGAGGATCGGTTCGACTTTGCTCTTCCAATTCAGCAGCTTTGCGAAGCTCTGCTTTCTTAACTGCTGTTAGTTTTGGATGCGTTTTAATCCGCTTGGCTTTCACAATTTTCTTTTTCAATCTTTATTGCCAGTCCATTTTGCGAAGTCGGCTGTCCTGCGGATTGTCCGTTCAATCACGGAACTGATTGGTTGCTCACACTGTCTCAGGTAGGCAATGATCTCGGCATCCAATCGCGTCGAAAGCATCTGCTTTGGCTCATCGCCGTCTGTGGGGCGTCCAGAGCCGGGCCGTAATCCGCCTCGTTTCGAGATTTTCTTTTTCAGTTCGGCCTTTCTTTGCTTCAATTCGGCCTGCCCTTCTGGGGACAAGTAGTACGCATCTTCATCGATAGCAGCCTGGTTCAATTCGGCTTGCTTCTCTGGAGTCAGTTTGGGATGTGAAGAGAGTCGTTTCCCAACTCGTTTGACAGACTTTTTCATTTCTACACCTCGTAAGCAGTAACTACATAAACGGTCACATCGTCAATCCATTCGTAGGCAACAAAAATATATTTTCCGGTGCTCGTCAAGCCTTCAACTGATGGACGCCCTGAAGAATGGCTTTTTCCAGTCGAAACCGGATAGTTGACAACGTCTTCGACTTCATCGTTAGATAGTCCATGCTCCTCGATATGAGCGATGTTTTTCGGAGTCCAAACGTAATCAAACCAAGCCATTTTATTTCCCTTTTTCTTATATACTCAGTATCGTCTTTCTGTTTGATATTGTCAATACAAAATCATAAGGAGCAGGTGGTTTTGAGAAAGTTTTTGACAGGAACAAAAAAGCGGGGAGGCGGGCGCAACGGTTGAGCATAAAGTAAAACAGGGACGGCAACAGACTGAAGCTGCTACCGCCCCCTCAACAAACACCATGACCGTACACACCGGTCACGATGCAGTTGTAGAAAGTGAAGAAATGTCGCAAGGAAGCGAAACCAAGCCTACGTCACGGATGGAAGCAGGCTGGCCAACACTGGAAACGAAACC
>JAJRTM010000466.1 GCA_024278285.1 Planctomycetota bacterium | reverse complement strand
TGTTCTCCAAGGAACTTTCGATGTCCGTTGACATTGGCATACCATCCCTTACGAGCTTCCCACCACCACGGTTTTGCTTTGCGAGGCATTGTCGTTCTCCGCTTATCAGTATCAGTTCTGTATCATTATCGCAATTATTTGCGTTAAATCAACGGAAATACGACCAGTGTATAGAACTTCTAAGCCGTAGGTTCCAGCCCTGGTCGGGGTATTTGCCGGGGCAACGGCATGAAACTGGTCTTCCTTGATTTGTTTCGCCGACGCAAAGTTAAGAATAGTCTGTCGTTTGCTGAACATGTTCCACCAGCAGGTTGACGACTTCTTCGCGGGTTTTCTTAGAGTTATCGATAATGATTGCATCCTCGGCTGGTTTCAGCGGGGCGGTCTTGCGGTTTTGGTCACGTTCATCCCGCTGTTGAATTTCCTCAAGAATCATTTCTTTGCAGAGCGTTGGGTTTTCTTCCCGTAAATCTTTCCAGCGTCTTTCCGCTCGAACCTCAGCTGATGCCGTTAAGAAAAATTTGCATTCCGCCTGTGGGAACACAACTGTCCCCTGATCCCGCCCTTCAGAAACAAGTGAGTATTCCCCAGCCAGTTTTCTTTGCTGGGCAACAAGCACTTCGCGAACTGCGGGGAGTGTCGCGATGACAGAAGCGGCCTGGCTGACTTCATCGCTGCGAAGTTCATCACTCGGTTCATTACCATCGATCAGTAATCGATTCCCCGAGAATTCAAACCGTATCTGTTGAGTCTGCTTCACGACCTGCGTCTCGTCATCAAAGGCGATATCATTATGTAAACACCGCCAGGCAACCGCCCGGTACATTGCCCCGGTATCGAGAAACGGAAGCTCAAGCCGCGAAGCAAGCAGCCTCGCAGCCGTACTTTTCCCGGTTCCCGCAGGTCCGTCGATGGTAATAATCAATCGTTTCATTAAAGCACCGATTCAACATTAAAACTGTCATCTTATCAATGAAATTCTGCGAAAAAGTGGCAGGATATTTTCAGGCGAGCCGGGGGTGTTAACCCCCTGGTGACTCTGCTGTCACAGACCGGCAATCAATTGGTACTTGAAAGTTACCAGGGTCATCACTGACCCGGCTCGCCTGAAATTTGTTTTCTTCCGGCTTGTCCGGGTTAGGTAACTGCGAAATAATATTCTCTGCCTCTGATGCACAAACAAAACGGTAGTGTGGTTTGCGGGGATGCGATTTCAATTTGATCGTCATTCCCGCGAACTGAAAATCTGATATCCAGCAGACAAGCCAGTCTCGTTCACCCGAACAGGTTGCTTCTCTAATTAATGAAACAACCTGCCCCTCTGCGATTCCCAGATGGTTTAATTCAGAGAGTAACAATGATCGCAACTTTTCGGCACCGATGTTTGTCGAACAGGAAAGTTCCGTACCAAATTCTGCGATTAAAAGGTGGCCTTCAATTTGAGATGATTCAACACGCAGGTTCTGCCGGGGTGAGGAACTGCTATCCTGATAGCCGGAAGGGATTAAATGCTGGTTTTGATACAGAGACTCTCGCCGATCTTCGATGATGGCAGAAATCAGTTCCGTCGCAGTTGTCGGAACTGTTGCAAAGCCAGGAAGAGGGGCAAAATTTGCTTTAACGGAATCTGTGGGCTGCGAATCGTTTCCAACAGCTTCTGTCACGTCGGCATGAATCTCCTGATGCAGAACTGTTTCCAATAGTCGCCTCTGGAATTCTTCTTCATTAAATATTTTCTCTTCCAGCACCAACGGCTCGCCACGTGAAAGATGAAAACTCGGTAGGCAGCTTCGATGTTCTCTGGCAGAATGTTTTTCAAGATAATGTTGCTTCGCAATCGTATATTCGGTGAAGCCCGAATAGCGATCAATAATTTCACCGCGAGAATCGCAATGAAAAACAGCCTTGCCGTCCCATCGGTGCTGATTGGAAAGAACAAGAATCACCGTTTCGTTTGAGGGTCGCCGCTCGTTCGTTCCTTTATGACCAATGCGAGAATCTGGTTGCCCCAGCAGAAGCCAGTTGTTGGGGAACTTAGGACGATTCGCCAAAGTTGCTCCCACGATGCAGGGCAGGCCCGCGACTCCGGTTGCCTGCCAGTAGCCGTATTGTGTCAGCAACCATTTCAGGCTCTCTGGAAAAGTGATCCCTAATCGCTGCTCCGCTCGAAAAATAGCTTCCAGCTTTTCCGGATTGTGACCACGAAACCAAACGGCATGATCACGAACATATTTTTCGTATTCTGTTGAGTTCATTACTTTTTCTAACCACTTCAAATCGTACCGCTGTAACAGGCCTGAAGTTCCCTGCTATTCATCTGGATCATCAGGAATCATTAAGAATTCCCAAGCTTCATGTTTTTGGGTGATAGAGACAAAACCACGCAACCGGCTTCCTTCAAGACGTAATTCCCAATGATTTTCTGATTGCCCCAATAACAAATACAAACCGGCATCCCATCGTTTGACGTTCCCGCGATTCCGACTCACCGGGCCTTCGTAATCGAGATATTCAATTCGATGATCGGGAAGCGATTCTGCATCAGAGCGAATCTGTAGTTCCGACTCATTTTCATTCAACAATGGCTGTTGAAGAAGTCGCCAGGTTCGCAAACTTCCTTCAACTTCCAGCATAAAATCCCAATGTAAAAATGGGGAATCATGTTCTAAAATAACAAATTGGGGCATTGAAACGGAATTATTCGGGCTGGCTATAACTGTTCTGGACAAGCGGCGAATATTAACAGAAGTCAGCATTTTCGGAAATCTGTCTTTTCTTCTCAGCATCTAAAAATATCTCTCGTTGAAAGGCTTCAAAGAAATATCGTGCTGAATCTGTAAGCAACGGCTAATGTTGGTATACTGTTTGCTTGAAATAAATTGGGTTTCCTCGATAAGAAAGAGGGAAGCACGATACAAAACTGAACGAGACTTTCGCTACAGATCGAGAAAACAGGCACATATTATGACCCCCAGAGAAGTATTGGCTCTTTGTCGAGAGCATGAAATTAAAGCTGTCGATTTGCGATTTATGGACTTTCCCGGCACA
Source organism: Planctomycetota bacterium (assembly GCA_024278285.1). Classification (GTDB taxonomy): domain Bacteria; phylum Planctomycetota; class Planctomycetia; order Planctomycetales; family Planctomycetaceae; genus Rubinisphaera. The sequence continues at coordinate 1,266 of JAJRTM010000466.1, read as the reverse complement.
CTAAAACACTTCACGATTCCGGCGCAAGTCCTTACAGAGAAAACGTTTGAGGAAGGATTTGGGTTTGATGCCTCTTCGATGTACGGCTGGCAGGCGATCAATGAATCTGACATGCTGGTTGTGCCTCAACCTGACACCGCGTTTGTCGATCCGTTTCAGCCCAACACATTATGCCTGACCTGCAACATTCAGGATCCGATAACAAGGATCGATTATGCCAAGGATCCGCGCAACGTTGCCCGAAAAGCAGACGCCTATATGAAATCGACCGGGATCGCAGATGAATCTCGATTCGGTTTGGAGCCTGAGTTTTTCATTTTCGATAATGTCCGTTTTGATCAACAGATCAACGAAGGCTATTATCATCTGGAAAGTTCTGAAGGTGAATGGTCACGCGGCGAATTTCAGGATCAAACAAAAAGTCCGAGTAACGCTGGCTACAAAATTCGTAAAGGTGAGGGATATTTCCCCGTCCCTCCAGCCGATTCTCTGCACAGTCTGCGTACCGAAATGATGCTGGCGTTAATTGAAGGGGGGATCGATATTGGTGCCCATCATCACGAAGTTGCGACCGGCGGGCAAGCGGAATTCGAGATCGCCCACCAGCCGTTACTGAGCGCAGCCGATAACTTTTTGCGACTGAAATATATTGTCAAAAATGTGGCCTCTCGTGCGGGAAAGACGGTGACGTTTATGCCCAAACCTTTGTGGGGTGATAACGGTTCGGGGTTGCACATGCACTTCTCGTTATGGAAGCAGGGCGAAACTCTTTTTGCTGATTCTGGTTATGGCGGTTTGAGCGAACTGGCTTTGCACGCGATGGGCGGGATTCTACATCATGCTCCGGCGTTGATGGCGTTTTGCTGCCCGACGACCAACAGTTACAAGCGGCTCATTCCCGGATACGAAGCTCCGGTCAATTTAACGTACAGTTTTCGCAACCGCTCGGCTGCCATCCGTATCCCGGTTCATACATCGAATCGGCAAAGCAAGCGGTTTGAGTTTCGCTGTCCCGACTCTTCCAGCAATCCTTACCTGGCGATGTCAGCCGTGATGATGGCAGTGCTGGATGGCATCCAAAAGAAAATCGACCCCGGACCGCCGTTGGATAAAGACGTGTACGATTTAACTGCAGATGAATTACAGGACGTTCCTCAAACCCCGGTTAGCCTCGAAGAATCGCTACAGGCGCTGCAAGACGATCACGATTTTTTGCTCCGCGGCGATGTCTTCACCGAAGATGTCATCGACACCTGGATCTGGTAC
>JAJRTM010000465.1 GCA_024278285.1 Planctomycetota bacterium | reverse complement strand
CGTCTGTCGTTTTGGGGCCGCGTTCAGTTTTCAGGATCATCCGAATGTTGAAATTGTCGCAGTGAGTGATCTGTTTCCTGATCGCTGTGCTGGTTTAGCCAAAGCGTGCCGCTGCGAAAAAACGTATCCCTCACTTGAAGAAATGGTTAAGGATGACAGCATCGAAGCGATCTTCTGTGCGACCGATGCCCCTTCTCACGCCAGGCACTGTATTGAAGTGCTCAAACATGGAAAGCATGTTGCCTGTGCAGTGCCCGCGGTGCATGGTTCACTGGAAGACGCTGAGAAATTATTTGAAACGGTCAAAACATCCGGGCGTAAATACATGATGTTTGAGACATCGTATTTTCATCAGGAACTTTATGAAATGCGGCAGATCTACAATGCAGGCGGTTTTGGAAAACTGATCTACTCGGAAGGGGAATATTATCACGATTCTATCGAGCAGATCGATTCGTACAAAGGCTGGAGGATTGGCTTGCCGCCGCAATGGTATCCGACACATTCCAACGCCTACTACGTTGGTGTCACCGGAGGAAGCTTTACCGAGGTTTCGTGTATGGGAATGCCCAGTGCAAAGAAGCTGTTTCAGCCGGGCAGCAACCGATACGACAATCTGTTTGCGACCGAAATCGCGATGTTCCGTACAAGTGAAGGGGGGATGTCTCGAATGGGGGTCAGTTGGGACACGCCAGGTTTTGGGGGAGTAAAAGGGCGGGTTCGTGGGCAGAAAGGTTCGTTTGAAGGTCTTTATCAGGGGCGGGGAAAGATTCCAGCTATCAAACGCCCGCCACTTCCACCGGGTGTTAACCCAGGAGGCCACGGCGGTTCTCATGGTCAGTTGATGAATGAATTTGTGACTTCAATTATCGAAGACCGCAAACCGTTGGTCGATATCGCTCAGGCACTCAACATGACAGTTGCTGGCGTTGTCGCGCATCAATCAGCCCTCAAAGATGGCGAACTGTTGAAAATCCGGCAATATAAAATCTGAATGAAAGCGAAATATAGATTTCTTGCGGTTACTGAAACGGGCTGGCACTGGTCTGGAACTGTTGGTTTGAAAATTCGCATACCAATTCATTCTATTTTCCATCATATCGTGCAAAAAACATCATTTCACGAAGTAGTAATTGGACAGGTTCTAAGCATGAACTCCAACAAAAACGAAAACCCTTCCTGGTGGTTACCGGGAAGGGTTTATCGTTCAGAGTCGGGAATCGTGTCGCAGCGGACAACTGTTCCCGGAAGTTAATTTCAATTCAGGTACTGAAAATCAGTCCCCTTTCCAGAAGAAGTCGCTTGGTCCCTTATGTGTATAGTAGGGATAAGTGACGGCTCCCCCTGGCTGATTAGGCTGTGGATAAACCGGCTTGCATGGTTGTTTGTAGCTGTAAGTATGATAGTGGTACTGTCCCTTGTGCCGGCGACCGCCGTGATCCCAGGCTTGTTCCTGATGATTGGGTGGTGGACTATTTCCGAAGCCGGAACCGGCGTAGCAATCCGATCCATTCGGAGAAGGCTGGGCATCGAAATTACCCCAGCGCCAATAAGGGCTTTGAGCATTCGGATTACCTGCACCAGGTTGATAACTTCCATTAGGGCCATTAGCCAAAGCCGTGCGGTAGCCGTGCTGGGAAACTTGTGTTCCATGAACATTGTGTTGAATCAGCCCACGCAGCTCTCCTTTTGTTCGAGATTCTCCGGTCCATCTTCCGCCACCGGTTTGAACAATCTTTTCTTCCGCATTGGCGGGTTGTTCATGCACCAGTAGCTTCGCTTTTTCCGGGCTTTGGCCACGAACAACTGTATTAGGCATGGTGCTGCAGCCGGTCGAAACCCCCAGCAGCAAACCTGCTGTAATCATTGACGTCCATGTACTTCGTAGCATTCCAGAATCCCCTTCGGTATTTCCTGTTATGATCGAGAAACACTGTTGCGTTGCAAATTCAGTGAACTCTATTCCTGTTGTTCCCATCTATAACTGTCGCTGGTCTTTTACAGTCATTCCCACATATTTTTGTTATATCTGCAATGATTCACGTATTAAATAAGACCCTCAGAGTCTTCAGTACGTAAATTATTCGTAGACCTATCTGGTTTATCGGCTAGAATGGTTGTTTAATGATGCAGAATCCGTGTAATTGTTTCGATCTGTGTTATTTGATTAACAGGAAGGCATTGCAGAATTTCCCTAATCCCTATAAATTCACATGATCAAGAGATTTCCTGATCGCGTGAGGGAAAGGTATTCCCTGCTGATTAGGTTGTTTTGAAATTTGAGTTATTTAAGTTGCCAACTGAGGCAGCTTTGTTAAAAGTGTAAGTGAGTTCTATTAACAGAATCTGGTGTCACCAATTCTGATTTATTTTCAAAGGAGTGTATTGTGTTTATTGCCGCCTCAACTGGATCTTACTCAGACCTGGATTTCGATCAGGCTTGCAGGCAAATTACTGATTTAGGGTATGACCGCCTCGAATTAACCATGGAAGAAGGAAACCCAGTTCTTTCGCCAAGCCAAATTGCTGCTGATCCCGAGAAAGCTGCCCTTCGCGTTCGAGAAGCAAGCAGACTCTCAATTTGTGCGCTTAATATTGTTTCTGATATCGATGCCTCTCTGTATCCCGGTTTGTTTAAGTTCGCCAAACTACTGAAAATCACTCAAGTCACGATGCCTTCTTTAGAATTAGGGGCGCCTTTTAATGATGAAACAGACCGCTTAAAAAAGCTGGTCATTCAAGCCACTCAGGAAGGGATTCGGCTCTCACTGAAAACGCAAATCGGTCGATTGACTGAAGACCCGCACACCGCCGTCGAATTGTGTCAGGCTGTGAGGGGATTGTGGCTCGCGCTCGATCCAAGCCATTTTGCCTGCGGTCCGTATCGCAGCCAGAATTACGACATGGTCTATGAATATACGAGCCACGTCCATTTGCGAGATTCAACTCCCGATCAACTGCAAGTGCCAGTCGGTTTGGGAGAAATCGATTACAATCGCGTCATCACACAATTAAAAACCTTCGATTACAACCGTGCTTTTTCGGTTGACCTGATCCCTGCCCTGGCCGATAAAGAATCCCGCGACCTGGAAATGCGAAGACTACGAATGCTTCTCGAATCGCTGCTTTAATTTGTACCGTCGTAACTATTCAGTGATGATAGGTTTCTACAGAAATCTAGGTTGTGTGCAGGGTCCGCGATAGCGGACCCTACGTCTAAGCCGAATAGTTACCTTTTTTGAATTAATAGAGGTTCCCTGAAGTTATCGCAACGTGAACATTATCGCCTCATACCTGAACATAAAACGACTGCGGCATTCAGTATTGATACCTCCATCTGAACGGAACTGCAATAGGATTCTTGCTGGAGAAGCGGTACGATTCCATCGAATTGGTTATCGGTTTATAACTGGGTGAATAGAGTGATATAAGCT
>JAJRTM010000464.1 GCA_024278285.1 Planctomycetota bacterium | reverse complement strand
CTTTATTACACCGGCTTTGCCATCCGCGCACTCGGTTTACTTGGCGGCCTGGAGAAGAAAACTACTGAAAAAGTAACTCACTATCTGAAAGCCGAACGGGACCACAATCATACGCCGGTCGATTTGCTCAACTGGATCTCTTGCGCCTTGGCGGTTCAGTTGGCGGGCGGCGTCGATCTTCTGGGAAGTGGCAATTCTGTCGAAGCCTGGCAGCGAAAAGTGTTCAAACAACTCGATGAACTGCGTCGTGTTGATGGTGGTTACGCCAAAGGACCAGAAGGAAAACTCGGCAGCACTTATCAAACTTTTCTTGTCGCTGTGACTCACGATTTACTTGGGCGTCCAATTCCCGATCCCAATACAATTGTGCAATTTCTTTTCGACAGACAACGCGACGATGGCGGCTTTGTCGAAATTGCCCCGATGAAACGAAGTGGCACCAACCCGACAGCCGCAGCGGTCGCGACACTCAAATTATTGGGAAAGATCGATGTTCCCCTTCAGGAAGATGTGCGGGATTTTATTCGGGATGTCTGCCAGGACGATGGCGGCGTTGCAGCCAATACACGCATCCCGTTTGGCGATGCCCTTTCGACATTTACCGCATTGAATGCGCATCGCGATTTGCAAATTGATCCGGGCGGATTAAAATTCACCGCCAAAGATTTTATCAGCCAGGGCCTTGAATTCCCCACCGGCGGCTTCCGAGCTGCACTATGGGACGAACAGGCAGATGTCGAATACACCTACTACGCGATCGCAGTCCTCGGCTTAACCGCATAAGCACGCTCAAGCAATAATTATCGTCTCTTCGTTTGCGTTTCGTCGGATGGCGTGCTTGCACTCATCTTCGCGTGCTGAGTTGCGTTCAATGAAAAAATGAGCTGGATTTATTGTTATCCTGGCATTGATTCACCGGCATTCGTATTGTCGAAGTGGAAGACGTATTTGATGGGTGCAAGCACGCCATCCTACGGTCAAAGATACGACAGTTTTCTTACGCATCCGGGCTGTAATCGGCCTGGGGATCGTGGTGGATGGTTGGTTTTGTTTCGCCTTGGATGGCTTTTATCTTTTGTGCGAAACCTTTGACCGCTTCTTTGTTTGCCAATGTTCGCAGTGTTAAATTTGATCGCCAGCTTTCCCCTGCGGCCAGGCTGACTAGGCGGCCCTGGCTTCTTTCAAAACCCTTGAAATTGGGATAACTCGAAGAAGGTTCCAGCCCGGTGCAGTATCCATCTTCGGTTGCCTGCGTGTTTTTCCAGATCGTGAAATAGGGCAAAGCCTGGAGACCAAATTCGATCCCGAAACCGAGGTTCGCAGCCGCGTTCTTCAATAACGCGGCTGTTTGCTGATTGGAATCTCCCATCAAATCACAAAAATAAACCTGTTCTGCATAACCTGTCGTTGGTGCGAGGTAAGTTGAAGTTGTTGCCATATCTTCAGCCGCCTGGGCATCTCGCGGAGCAAGCATTTTCAACGGGGCCTGCCAGCTTGCGCCAGCTTCTAACAATGGTGTTCCCAGGTTGATGTGATACAACATTTCTAATTCTGCAGGACGTGAAGCCCGGTTGATAACGGTATCGTTGATGATCATTTCATCTGAGCCAATCCCGATGCGGTATTCAACTTGAAGTTCAAGATTTGGCCCAAATAAAGAGGCTTCTCGCACGATGCCCCGAATGATAATTGTTTCCTGATTCTCAACCGTTTCAAATTCAACGGTAACGCTTTCGGCAGGCAGATTCGCAATCTGACCATGCAGCGTGATATCAGATTCCAGCCCGCTTGGGGCGTTTTCGTCATTCCCGGGGGGGCCGTTGAATGAAAGGCCACAACGGCACAGTAGCTCGTTAAACCCTTCCACCCAGCCCAGATTATTTCGCGATTTCAAATTGATAAACGCAGGATGCACCGGCTGCAGCACCGGAGAATCCCAACCGAATCGAACACCTTCCCGATCAATCTTCCACAGCCCCATACCGCGAGTTGCAAGGATGGAAACGGTTTGTAAACCATTATCAACTTCAATCAACTCGATGCCCGCAGAAACGCCTGCCCGCATCGTCGTTTTACTGACCGACCAGTTTGTATCACGACCAAATCCAGAGATATCTTTTCCTGAGAGGCTTACCTGTGCAGGTGCAGAGTTCCCGCACAGTATGACGTTATTATGTTGAATCATATTTTTTTTTCGTTTAACGGCAAGCCAAAGGCGACTGCGTAGACGGGCTGGACAATTTAGGCTCGAATGTCACGATGTAGGGTGTGCTGTGCACACCGGGATTGTCGTTTTGTACGCACTATTATCTTACTTCAGTTTTGTACTGAAGGATCATCTATAAATCAATCTCGGATGATTGGTGTGCACAGCACACCCTACTCCAAGCCCTACGGTTTTTTGGGCCAAATGATATCGCCCGGTTTTAATCCCGAAAGAATTTCTACTCTCCCAGCGAGACTGTATCCGGTTTCGACAAACTGTTTTTTTTGCGACCCGGCTTTTTTACTCCCCACCCAGACATACGGACGAGGATCTGTGGAGAATTCATCTCTGTGAATCATCGTCACAGGAACTGAAAGAGCCTTCTTTTTTTCGTAAACTCGCACTTTTACCTTACAGGTCATTCCGGGAGTAATCGGAAATTCTGGATTGGTTTTTGTGTTTGCGAGAGCCAGATATTTGCCATCACTTTGCAGAACAGGGCTGATTTCTGCAAGCTCGCCTCGGCTGAAATAGTTCAAACGGGCTTTCGGTGTGAAAGCCGCCGCCTGCCCCTGTTTTGCCATCGCCAGTTGCTCTTCTGACAAAGAAATTCGCACACGTAACGCAGTCGGATCGACAATGGTCATCAACACCGTCTTGACAGTGACAGTTCCCGAAGGCTTCAGTTGTTTTTCCCTGGTTGAAATTTCACTCCATTTCCCATTCACACAACGACCGTAATAAACCAGACCGCTGCGGTCTGCGAAAATGGTCATCATGTCGCGATCACGATCAAGTTCTGCAATTTTCTTATTCAGTTTTTCGACATCGCGTTGCTGTTTTTCTACATCCAATTCTTTATTACGTAAAATCAGGGGGAGAGTCACCACGCTTTTGGCTCTGTTTAATGCTGCTTTTGCCTGAGAATCGATCAACGCTTGTTTCTCTCGCGGGATTAAAGTTGCCAAGCGGCGTGTGTGGCTAAGTTCGGATCTTTCCAGAGAATACTCAGCCGATTCAACAGAACGCTGCGCCCGTTTCAGGATGATTTCTTCGGTCTGTTCAGTCAAGTCGTCTGCTTCGTACATTTGTTGAAGTTGGTTCAACTCTTCCCGAGCATATTCCAGCGAATATTTTGTGAATTTCAAACCCATGTTCGCCGATTTGACACTCTGTTGTTCACGAACCTTCAGAAAATAATCAAGTTCTTCCTTGGCAATTTTGGCGGATCGGTCAACTGATTCAAGATTCATCGCGGTCGATTCTTTCAGGAACCGCAGTTCATCAGAAGCAAGCCGCAGCGAAAGTTCTGCACGAACCAATGCTCGTTTCTGTTTGACAAGTTCTTTATCCAATTCTTTCGTTTCGAGCCAGAGAATCGGGTCTCCCTCCATCACGGTAGCACCGTGGGCCACTACCTTTTTTACTTTGAGCGTTTTCCACTGCTTCGGCTCTAAAACAATTTCATCGAAAGCAGTCGATTCATAAATGCCATCCAAATTCAGCCAGATATTCAAATCGCCAGGCTTCGCTTCGACAAACTTCGGGGTTTTATTTGGTGGTATTGTTTCGGTTTTATTACCTTTAGGTTTGGCTTCATCAGCCTGCAAAGTTGAAAGCTGGATCAGCAGAATGGCACAGCAGGCACAAACGCTGAAAAAGAAAAAAGAAGGCCGCTTGGATTTTGAACTGCTTTGCATTTTACTCTCCTTGTTGGTCATATTCAGTTTCCCCGTTCTTGAGGAACAATTGGCGAATCTTACCAGTAAATCGGATGATGGTCCTGGTTGCGATAGATGTGATTTCTGCCCGCTTTTGCTATATGGGAGCATCTATTCATTCAATCGGAGCACAGACATTCGGAGTCTGTTTCGTTTGAGGATGCCTTATTTCAGGCAGACAGGAATGTCTACCCTCCGTTTCATCGGAATCCTTTGAACTAATCGTGGTTCCTCTATGAATGTAATAAATTTCAGCGGACGATACCAGAGAGTCCCTTTTTTCATGGGAACATGGTAGGCTATCGGTTTTCTGATAATGAAGGTTTACTCATAACATCCCGGCAAAGCGTTGAGAACCCCATTATTAACGATTTCGAATTTTCACATCTTTTCTAAATAATAACGAATGACATCATGGCGGGTCAGACGACTACAGATCAGCAACTCCAGACGAATCAGCCAACTGCAAAAAAGAAGGGGAAATCAAAGCCTCGCAAGCTGACGCCAATGCTGGAACGTTTTTTTGAAGTCAAAGAACAGCACCCAGGCACGATTCTGCTGTTCCGCATGGGCGATTTCTACGAACTGTTTTTTGATGATGCGGTCATCGCTGCGAAAGTCCTGGGGATAACACTTACCAGCCGAGATAAAAACTCGGATAATCCGGTCCCGATGGCTGGCTTTCCGTATCATTCTCTCGATAATTACCTGCATAAATTAATTCACGCCGGGCATCGCACCGCGATTTGTGATCAAGTCGAAGATCCCAAACAGGCCAAGGGGTTGGTCAAACGCGAAGTGACCCGCATTGTTACCGCTGGCACACTCATTGAAGATGCGTTACTTGATCCACGTGAAAGTAACTTTCTGGTCGCGATCGCAACCGGGAAAAATGCCGTCGGACTCGCCTGGTTGGAACTTTCAACGGGGCGGTTTCAGTTGTCGCAAATATCCCCCGAAACACTTGCCGACGAACTTGCACGGCTGCATCCAGCCGAAGCGTTGTACAACCGGGAAATCGAAAACTCGCCGTTGTTTATTGAAGCAACTTACGACCTGAAAACAACACAACTGACCGACCGCCCTGCCTGGTCTTTTATTCCGAATACGTGTCAGGAAATTCTTTGCAAACATTTCGGTACCAACACGCTGGAAGGGTTCGATATCGAAGAAGATTCCCTCGGCATTGTCGCAGCGGGCGTGCTGATGGAATACGTGCAGGAAACTCAGCGAACTTCGCTGGCCCATATTACTTCGCTCGAACCGTATCGTTCTGAAGATCGCATGCTGATTGACGAAGCGACTCGCCGTTCTCTCGAATTAACACACACTTTGCGTGAAGGAAAACGGGAAGGAACACTGCTTGATATCCTGGATGAAACCGTCTCTCCGATGGGGGCCCGATTACTCGCCGACTGGCTTTCCAATCCGCTCATCTGTTCCGATCAAATTTGTTCGCGTGCCGATGCGGTCGAAGAACTCACTCAGCAGAGCCAATTACTGGGCGAATTACGAGAACAACTCGACCAAACATACGATTTACAACGCCTTGCCACCCGCATTGCCACCGGACGATGCAGCCCACGCGATTTAGTCTGGCTCGCAAAAACGTTGTCGCTACTTCCCAGAACAAAACAATTACTTGCAGAAAGAAAATCGGAAAAACTGCAAGAATTGGAAGCAGGCATCGATCTTTGTGAAG
>JAJRTM010000463.1 GCA_024278285.1 Planctomycetota bacterium | reverse complement strand
TATTAGTGGCATTTTTATTGATCTGTATTACTAACGGTAAAAGTTTGCGAACGGCTCGCAAATGATAGAAAAATATCAGTTTGGTTACGGCTATCAGAATGAACCAGCCGTGCTGGGTTTAATCCGTGCACATCCGTGGCTCTTTTTCTTTTAGCCATTGAGTTCTGCGAAGAACCTAAACAAGTAAGGTATATGAATGTTTGATATGAATCCTGCTCAGCTTGTTGTTGATGTAGGCAATACACGCTTCAAATTCGCATTTCTCGAACAGTTCTGGGCAGATGATGAATCTTCCCTTAACAAACTGCCGGAATGCTATGGAACAATTGCTTATGAAAATGATGAGCCGATTTGCTGGGGGCAAATTCAGGAACTTCTGGATGATCATTCCAAGCACCTGGTACGTGTGTTGATATCCGGTTCGCATCCTGAAAGAATGGACGATCTGGCGGCGGTCTTTCCAGATGAGTTCCCCGAGCCGCGAGTCATTTTATATGCCGATGAACTACCAGTTCGTTTGGATGTCCAGCACCCCGAAACCGTGGGGCTGGATCGCATTATGAATGTGATGGCAGTAAATCGGTTACGCTCCCCCGCGGATTGGGCAATTATTGTCGATACAGGCACTGCAACCACAATCGATGTTGTTTCTCCTGAGGGAGCTTTTCAGGGAGGAGCAATTTTGCCCGGTTATGAACTGGCGGCTCACTCATTACACGATTACACGCAACTGCTGCCGTTGATTTCGATGGAAGAAATTCTTAAAGAGCAACCCGACGTGATTGGTCGCCAGACAAATCATGCGGTTCGCAGCGGCCTGTTTTGGGGACAGGTGGGAGCAGTTAACGAAATCGTTTCTCGTATTTCAGACGAATTACTTAAAACTACCAAAGCCAAGGGAGAATTCTACCTCACTGGCGGGGCAGCCCCACTTTTAGGCCCTCACCTGAACAGCCCCTTCCAACATTATCCTCAGTTGACGCTACAAGGGCTTGCTTCGATGGAATGATTTATATTACTAACGGTAAAAGTTTGCGAACGGCTCGCAAATGATAGAAAAATATCAATTTGGTTACGGCTATCAGAATGAACCAGCCGTGCTGGGATTCATCTTGAGCCGTTTTTCCCTACGCGATACACTCCCCGGCGTTTACGTTTTGTCTCTTTGCGTAGGAAGCTACTCGATGAAATTGTCTCTCAAGTTTTGTTTGCTCGGCTCTCTTATATTGTTTTTGGGCTGTAATGCCAAGCCGGAACAAAGCGAAGATCGTGGTGCAAAAACTGAAAGCCCAGCCAGCCCCCAAAAGATCAACGAAGCTTTTGATGTTGTTCAAGTTTACTATGCCACTGATCGCTCGCCGAGTGGATCCCGAGAACCCAACAATTTCTACGGAAATGGACGTCACGATATTCAATTTGGAATTTGCGAAGTTTCTATTCCCGAAAAACATCGCACGGGTGAGCTGGAAAAACCAACTTTGTGGAAGCTGGAGTTTCGCGAAAACCCGGAAAAGCATGTCGTGTTGATGAGCGTGAAGCCAATGATGGGAAACGACTTTCTTCACACACTGCAATCGGATGTTGAAAATGCCAATGAACAGGAGGCGTTCATTTTCATTCATGGATTCAATGTCACCTTCAAAGATGCAGCCCGGCGTACTGCTCAGATTGCACACGATTTGAATTTCCAAGGGGCGCCAATTATGTATAGCTGGCCATCCAAAGGTCGCCCGACCGAGTACTTAGCAGATCGCACAACGGCTGAATGGTGTGAATCGCATGTCGCCCAATTCATCGAAGCGGTTGCTCACGAATCGGGGGCAAAACGAATTCATTTAATTGCTCACAGTATGGGAAATCGATTGCTCACCCGGGCAGTCCGTCAAATGGTAAACAGTCCTTTTTCTGGAACCGTGCCCAAGTTTAATCAAATAATTTTAACGGCTCCCGATATTGACGCGGCGGTCTTTCGGGAACAAATTGCCCCGAAAATTATTCAGGCAACAAACCGTGTTACCATTTACGCCTCTTCTCATGATAAAGCACTTCTGGCCTCGCGAATTGCCAACGGTGCCCCGAGATTGGGGCAAGGTGGAAAACACCTGCAGCAATTCCCCAATTACAATAATATCGAAGTGATCGACGCCAGCGATGTCGATACCTCTCTGTTCAGAATGGGGCACTCTTACTTTTCAGATAAAGCCACAGTGCTGACGGATATTTCCAAAGTGATGCACGGTTATTCCACCGGGCAAAGAAATTTACTTGCCATCAAAAAAGGAACTTGGGAGATCCGAAATGTTAAGTACGCAAAGAAAAAACTGAAACTCTTTCGATAGATAAGATATTTTCGAAAGCCTCTTCTTCAGATTTTGTAAATCGAATGATGCGTGATGGTGTGACAACAGATTTCAATCTCAGTACAATTCATCTGATGTTGATCCATTGATGTATCTGTTCGTTAAGACGTTTTACGCTTCTGGAGAATTGAGATGACTCGCCGATTGTCTGCTTTTGTTGTCACCGCCTCACTCGTTATGCTGCAGATGCTTTCTCCGTCTGTTCATGCACAGTCGCCACGGGTTTTTCCTGAAGGAACGCTCCCTGATGATGCTCGCCTGCAACCGTTGAAAGATTTGAACGGGTTCTTCCCATTCCATGTTCCAGATAATCTCGAACAGTGGGAACAACGGGCAGACAGTTTGCGTAAACGAGTTCTGGTTGCCAATGGGCTTTGGCCAATGCCAGAGAAAACGCCTCTCAATGCAGTCATTCATGGCAAGACGACACGTCCTGGTATTACTATCGAAAAAGTCTATTTTGAAAGTATGCCCGGTTTTTACGTGACGGGCCTTTTATTTCGTCCAGAGAATCCTGGTTCTGAAAAGTTGCCTGCTGTTTTGTGCCCGCACGGTCATGGCGGGCGATTGATGGATAGTGGCCCCGAGGGAATCAAAAAATATCTGGTAACCGGAGCAGAACGGTTTGCAGAATCGGGTCGCATGCCCAAAATTGCAAGGTGCGTTCAACTGGCTCGCATGGG
>JAJRTM010000462.1 GCA_024278285.1 Planctomycetota bacterium | reverse complement strand
TTAAAAGTTACCCCAGATGAACCTGTTATCACTGACCCGAATGCAACGGTTGCCTGGTCGGGAAACCTTACCCCTGAATTCAAGACCGATATCTCTCTCAAAACGTTCTTCGGAAGAGGCAGCGGCGATTCTATTCAAATGAAATTTCAAGGCGAAGGATTTGTCGTTGTGCAACCGTTTGAAGAAGTCTATTTTCAAGGGGGCAGCTAAACTGGTACAATACCAAGGCAAGTTCTTCTGCCGTCTTTTATCATGAGCGAGTAGCGGACCGTACTTCCTGTTACTCTTTTTTCTTTGTCAGAGGGCAGCGTGATTGCGAAAAGCGACCTGGCAAGATAGCCTTAATAGACTTTGTCCGGTTACTGATAACTCGTTTATCGGCAAGCCGTTAACAAAGGTGTCTTTGCGATCTTCTCAGGCAGATAAATCTGGAGCAACAACAATGCGGCAACTACCATTACGATTGATGGCGACACTAATCCTGAACTCTCTTTGCTCAACGGGGTGGTGTCAGGAAACAGCACAGGCGACAAAGACGCAAGCGGATCAATCTGCCGGCAAAGAATGGAAAAATCCAATTCTCAAGTTGGGCAAACTTCATTCGCCCCTTGTCGAGGTCACGCCGTTTGTTTTCAAAGACCGCTTGTATCTTTTGGAAAACTGGCAGAAGCAGTGGGAACATGCCAACTCGCCCGATGGCGATTACATCCAGGAAGATGAAATTCGTATTCGAAACATGATTTCAAATCGAATCGTTTCGACGCCGCTGGTTGGTCATGGCCTGGGCATGGCTTTTGTCTGGAAAGATCGCGTTTATGTTTTTGGGGGCAACTGGGGGAAGCAAAAGAAATGGAGGATCACTGAGATTAGCATGACTTCCTCGCAGGATCTGATTCACTGGACGACACCGGTGGTCGTTCTGAAAGCCGAACCGCATGAAAAGTTTTTCAATGTTTCAGTCTGTCGGGGTAAGGATGCGTTTACTTTGCTAGTCGAATCGAATGACCCAGCCTGGCCGACATTTACTTTTAAGTATTTTACTTCGCAGGATCTTCTCAAATGGACGAAAATCCCTGATGCACTTTATGGGAAAAAGAAATATGTAGGTGGTCCTGCACTCTATTTTGAAGAGGGAATCTATTATACGCTTTACCTGCAGGCGCTGGGTGGCGGGCGGTATGAAACTCGCATCACTCGATCAACAGATCTGGTTCATTGGGAAGATGCCCCCGAAGGCCGTCCGTTTGTCACTTTCAACCCAAAAAACAAAGTCCATCCATTACGACCTGCCAACATCCGAGAGACCAATGCGTCGGATGTTGAATTATGTTTGTGGAATGGAAAAACGGTAATCTATTACACGGGAGGCGATCAGCACTTTGCCGGTGATTTACATCTTGCGGAATTCACAGGAACTCCCGCGCAGTTGTTCAAACTTTTTTACGCCAACTCAAAACCAGAGTGACTTCTACAACTTGTTAACTAATCCTGATAAGAGACCATTGCGAAAGGCACGATCCATGCGACGTCAAAAACTTCAGAATTTTATCACCAGTAATTTCATTGCACTGGCATTCTTCGGAATGTTGTTTCTTTCAGTGACCTCCCTTGCAAAAGCACAGAACCCCGGGTTCGCAAAAGAACCAGTCATTGTTGAATACGATGTCGATCCGACCTGGCCGCAAATTCCTGATAACATCAGCCGCAAAGGTTGGGTTTCCGGCTTGGCGATTGATGCCAAAGGAGATATCTGGTTCTTCAAAAAAGGGCCGGATCCGGTCCAGGTTTATACTGCTGATGGAAAATTTGTTCGTTCGTGGGGCAAGGGAGATTTTGTCAATCCGCATCAACTGCGGATCGATCATGAAGGGAATATCTGGGTAGCAGATTTCGGCCTGCATATTGTGCAGAAATATACGCCGGAAGGAAAGCTACTTCAAACGCTCGGCACACGCGGCGAAAAGGGAGAAGACGAAACGCATTTCAACATGCCAACCGATATGGCGATCACTCCGACCGGCGAAATCTTCATTACCGACGGCTACGGCAATCGTCGGATTGTGCATTTCGATAAAAACGGCAAGTTCATCAAAGCGTGGGGAAAGTATGGATCGGGTCCGGGCCAGTTTGTGCTGCCTCACGCGATTGTGCTCGATTCCAAAGGGTTGTTGTACATTGCAGATCGCAACAGCGGGCGGATACAGGTTTTCAATCAGCAGGGAAAATTTCTTGATCAATGGACCGGGTTGATTATGCCCTGGGGAATTTCGATGACAAAAAATGACGAACTCTGGGTTTGCGGTTCCTCACCTCACTGGTGGCGACGTCACGGAAAATATCCAGAATTCAAAGATCAGATTTTCATGAAGCTCGACACCAAAGGCCGCGTTAAAAGAATCTGGACAATCCCGCTGGGTGATATCGGCGATGACAAAAATAATCCGGACGTTTCCAGAATCAAACCAGGCGAAGCAGTCGGCATTCACGCGATTGCAGAAGACGCCCAAGGAAACATCTACCTCGGCGAAATCTACAGCGAACGCGCCCAGAAATTCATGCCTGTTCACAGCAGGAAGTAGGTTAGGCTTTCCAGCCTGGTGAATGTGGTGCAAGAATTCTCAGCGATGTAGAGTCCGCTATTGCGGCCCATCGCATGACATGCAGGCATCGAATTCTCAGTGTGGTCCGCAGATAGCGGACCCTACTTACTCACGACTTGCTATTTGAAAATCAGTGAAACCGGTGGTATCTTAACTCTACTGGTACGCTCCAACTTAATAGCAGCTTCCTTTACGACTGTTTGACGATACTGGCTGTACTTGCGATAATAAAATAGAATTGTTGACACGACAAATCTCTAAAATTAAAGGATGGATTCATGGATCAGTTATTGATCTCGAAACGTATTAATATATTTGCGTTGTTTCTGATTGTATCTGCAGCCTGTTTTAATCAAGCTGCTTTTGCCAAAGAGCCGGCCTCTGCGGATAAGAATCCGCTACTTTCCAAGACCCGGCAACTCACGTTTGCGGGGCGTCGTTCAGGCGAAGGTTATTTCAGTGCGGATGGAACGAAATTGATCTTTCAAAGTGAGCGCGAGCCGGGCAATCCGTTCTTTCAAATTTATCTGCTCGATTTAGAAACCGGTGACGAACAACGTATCTCGCCCGGCATCGGCAAAACAACCTGTGCTTGGATTGCTCCCGATAATCAGCACGTTCTGTTTGCATCGACACAACTCGACCCACTCGCCAAACAGAAACAGAAGGACGAATTGAAACTGCGAGCCGAGGGGAAACAGAAGCGGTATTCCTGGGATTACGATCCGACATACGACATCATCGAATACGACTTGAAGACAAAAAAGTATCGGCAGTTATCAGACGAAACAGGCTACGATGCAGAAGGTTCTTACTCGCCCGATGGAAAGCTGATCGCGTTTGCTTCTAACCGTGGCGCTTATGATCGCAAGCTGAGCAAAGAAGAACAGGAAAAGTTGAAGCATGATCCTTCTGTGTTCATGGAAATTTATTTGATGAATGCGGATGGCACGAATGTGCGGCAGCTAACCGATACGTTCGGTTACGATGGCGGACCGTTCTTTTCGCCTGATGGAAAACGGATTTGCTGGCGTCGCTTCACCGAAGATGGAGCAACCGCTGAGATCATGACGATGAACATCGACGGCAGCGATGTGAAACAATTAACCAACTGGCATGTCATGTCGTGGGCGCCGTTTTATCACCCCAGCGGCAAGTACATTATTTTCACGACCAACCGACATGGCTTTGCAAACTTTGAATTGTATCTGGTTGATGTGGATGGAAAATCTGCCCCGGTTCGCGTCACAGATTCCGCCGGGTTTGATGGTCTGCCTGTCTTCACGCCAGATGGCAATGCGCTGGTCTGGACATCGAACCGGACAGAAAATAAACAGTCACAACTGTTCCGGGCAGATTGGAATCACGAACTTGCATTGGAACTACTGGAACAGAGTTCAGCGGATAATACGAAGCTGAGTTCTGCTGAGGTGCTTGGGAGTGCGAAAGAATCGGCAATGCAAGCCGCAAGTGGTTTCCAGCCGGCTGATATCGCCCGGCATGTTGCCTTTTTGTGTCGTGAAGAACTCGAAGGACGCCTCACTGGCACCGAAGGTGAAAAGTTGGCAACTGCATATATTGCAGCCTATTTCGATGAACTCGGTTTGGAGCCAGCGGGCGATAAGGGGACGTGGTTCCAGAATTTTGAATTCACCGCAGGGATTAAGCTGGGAGAGAAGAACAGTCTCGCGCTGGGGGACAAAAGTTATGAAATTAACAAACAGTGGCGCCCCGTTTCTTTTTCCGCTTCAGGAAAATTCACTGCCGATTCAATCGCTTTTGCAGGGTACGGATTGGTTGCCCCGGCGAGTAAGGATTTTGAAGAATACGATTCTTACGTTCATTTAGATGTAAAAGATAAATGGGTCGTCGTGTTCCGGTTCTTGCCGGAATCGGCCTCACCGGAATTGCGTCAACATTGGGGACGCTTTTCTTCATTGAGATACAAAGCGATGGTCGCACGAGATAAGGGAGCCAAAGGCTTAATTGTTGTTTCAGGACCAAATTCAAAAGTGAAAAATCAATTGATCAAACTGCGAAACGATGGTTCACTGTCCGGGACATCAATTCCGGTCATCAGTGCCAGCGATGAAGTTGTAGATTCGTGGTTAAAGAAATCGGCAGCGACTCACCCAGGTGAAAAAAGATTGACTCTCAAAGCGTGGCAGGATCGTTTAGACCCCGCGAAACCACAGATGGGATTTGTTCTCGATCAAATAAAGCTGACCGCGAATATCGATATTACTCAAGTGAAACGGACCGGGCGAAATGTGATTGGACGATTAACGGCAGAGATCAAACAGAAGCAGCCGGCGTTACTTGTCGGGGCACATGTGGATCATCTCGGGCGGGGCGGAAGTTCGTCATCGTTAGCCAAAGAAGATGAGCAAGAACAGATTCACTTCGGAGCAGACGACAACGCCTCCGGCACCGCAGCGATGCTAGAAATCGCGGAGTATCTTTCTGCGATGAAGAAAAAGGATCAACTTCCCTTGAAACGCGATGTCCTTTTCGTTGCCTGGTCCGGGGAAGAACTGGGCCTTTATGGATCGAGCCACTTTGTAAAAAGTTTGAAAGCAGCGATGGCACACCATGCCCACGGTTCGCACGATGATGCTGCTCATTTGAAACTGCCAGGGCATAAAAAAGCGGGAAAGAAATCGCCTCATCAGCCGGCAAAACATGTTCATGACAGTCATTCGCAAAGCAGCTTGAATCTGCTGATCTCAGCTTGCATCAACATGGATATGGTCGGACGATTCGATAAAGCATTGGTACTGCAGGGGATTGGTTCTTCTTCAATTTGGAAACGCGAAATCGAAAAACGAAACATTGCGGTCGGCTTACCAATCACGCTGCAAAATGATAGCTACCTGCCAACCGATGCCAGTTCATTCTTTATGAATGGAGTGCCGATTCTTTCTGCTTTTACCGGAAACCATACCGATTATCACACTCCAAGAGACACGCCGGAAAAATTGAATTACGAGGCGGCTGCAAAAATCGCAAAACTGATGGGACTGATTGCCCGCGGGCTCGCGATCTCTGAAAAGAATCCGGATTACATCGCTCAAGAAAAACCAGAACAACAACGCCGGGCAAATCTGCGTGCCTATCTCGGCACGATCCCCGATTATGCTGCGGCAGACGTGAAGGGACTCAAACTTTCCGGCGTTGGTAAAGGGGGACCGGCTGAAAAAGCGGGCGTGAAGGGCGGCGATCTGATTGTCGAACTGGCAGGAAAGAAAATCGAAAACATTTACGATTACACCTACGCGATCGAAGCAATCAAAATCGGACAGAAGACAAAAATCGTCGTCCTGCGAAAAGGAAAGCGAATCACTCTCGACCTCGTCCCCGGCTCCCGCGAATAAGGCAAATAATTCGTTTAGAGTCGCCCGAAAAATTACTGTCGTCTCTTTACTCCTTCGATTAGATCGTGTAGTCATCTC
>JAJRTM010000461.1 GCA_024278285.1 Planctomycetota bacterium | reverse complement strand
GTTCGTCGTTACAAGACGCATGAAAAGAAAGCTGATTGCGAAGTGACTCGTAAATATTTTATCTGTCCGATTCCCGACAACTTGCCGGACGGTTCTCGCTGGTCAAATCTCAAAGCGGTCGGCATCGCGATCAACACGACGATTCGCGACGGAAAACGCATACGGAAAAACGTTATTATATTTTGAGCAGATATATTTCTGGTCGTCGTTTTGGAGTCGCGGTGCGAACACATTGGGGGATCAAAAACAAACGCCTCACCGCAGGCTGGGACGAGGCCTCTCTCGAAAAAGTCCTATTAGGATAGTACTTTACAGTGCAATCGCCCAGACTAGCGGCCTGCGGCTGAATAGTTACCATTACTTATCGAATAATGCTGACACGCCCGCCGACTGGAATGGAAGGCCATAAGGCACCGGTTTGTTCGATGCGAACAGGAACGGTCGGAGTATTTTCTTGGGCAGGATCTGTTGCTTGTTGTGTCGTGATGGCAACATGGGTGACGACCCCTGTTCGTTTCTCGCCGTTGGGGAACAGGCATTTTACTGTCGATTCCAGTTCAAACTTTTGCATTGCCGAACAGGGGATATGAGCCACGATATATGCTTCGTTCATCTGGTAGAGGTCGGCTATTACTTCGCCTGCTGCGATCTGTTCTCCCGGACGATGGCGGTAATTGGTAATTGTTCCCTGATCAATCGAATAAACCTGCTGGTGTAACTGACGGCGTTTCAACTCTTCCAGTTCCGCTTTTGCCTGGCTCAATTGTATTTCTACTTCGGATAAACCGTTGGCCTGTTTTACTTTTTCCAGAAGTCTTGTTTTCTGTAACTGTAATTCCTTCAGCCGCTTTGAACATATTTCTAATTGAGCCGCAGTTGCTTCTACCGCATTCACAGCCGCTTCTTCTTTAAGCAGATTATCAATTTTCGAATCAGTCAGTCTCTCAGAATTTCTGCTACTGACCGGTAGTGAGTTGATGACCGGATCGAGTGAGGCAAATTTTTCTTCTGTCAATTGCTTCATTTTCTTTTGAGCACGTGCTTCTCGCCAGGCCATCACTTCAATTTCGTGAAAGTATTTTTTCTGGAGCAAATCCGCTGTCTGTAATTGCGTGGCGTAAATATCTCCATCGAGTTCTCGAAGGTGATTGTGCAGTTTCACATCCACTTCAGCTTGCAGGGTAATCAACCTTGCAGCGAGCCGGGCGACTTCCCGCTGTTGCGATTGAATATCACGTTCCAGATTATCATCAGCCAACTTGCAGATTAACCTCTGCGGATCGACCTGGGTTCCTTCCTCAACAACCCACGATTGCAAAATCCCTTCCACCGGTGCGCGAACCGCTGTTGATTTGACCTGCAAGGTGCCGGTGTAAGACAAATTCGAATTTGCATACATCCAGCGATTTGTCGCAATTCCCAGACTGATCGACAGCAAGACGATGCTCCATAAGCGGAACCGGGAACAGGCAGGTTCTGTTGTCGCTGGCTGCATTTCTGCTTGTTGCTCGGTTGTCATCATGCACTTATCTTTCTCTCATTACTGTTCCCAGTACCTGGTACGGTACGAGAATTTTCTACGCGCAGAACACCCCTGAGATATTCCCGTTATCAGGTTTATCGGGATTATGCCGAGCCTGAATTCAGCCTGATCGCAGATTCAAGGCAGGATTTTCTTCAAAATCGCAGGGGCATATCCGCATGGACACCACCGCTTGTGTCATCTTTTTGGGATTTTTCAGACAAAAATCGGACAAAGATTCGTCCTGAATAATAATCAACCGTTAAATTGTATGGTTGGTGTTTGCGTATCTTTTTCCCAAGGGACTTTTCATTTTTGAATCTTCACTGATTAACATGAACGATCAAAGCTTGCCCCTCAATGATGAGAGTAACAGCAGTGCCGTCGATTTTAATCAGCGGGCTTCTTCGGCTAACTGGGAAGCGATTTCGCTTTCGGGAAGTCTCGATGCTCCCTGCATGATCTGGGTTTGGTTTAAGCCGCAGGGAGTACAGAATCAGCTGACCATTACAATCCCTGCCGAAACGTTTCAGATAAATTCTTCGGGCAACAATTTGACATTACTCCGTTTGCTCAATGCGATTCCGATTGAAATTGCTCAACTTGTAAGAGTTTCGCTGTTTGGAACCCCCATTGATATTTGTTGCCAGGATCATCCGGCGATCCATCAACCGATTTTGCCGCCGGCAGCGGGAATCGATCCGCATATTCATTTTATCATCGCGGAAGAAACCGCAGCCGTCGCGGGAAATGTTGCTGAATCGAGCAGTGCAAGCAGTGATGATCGAGTGAAGAATTTACGTCGCGCGATCGATCTGGATTGGAATGCCGTGCGAGGAATGGAAACACAATTAAAAATATTGCGAAAACAACTTGTCGGATTATTGACTCGATTAAACACACTCAATCGCGATCTCAATCCCGAAGAAAATTTGCATTCCGATAGCCTTGATGTGCGCGAATGGCAAGATGCCCGCCGCTGGTTGCGTGATATGTCTTCCAAAATGACTCGCTATCTCAAAGAGTACGATATCGGCATGACCAGCAGCGCCGGCAACAGACACCGGCTCAATCAAATTCATCAACAATTCATTGTGACC
>JAJRTM010000460.1 GCA_024278285.1 Planctomycetota bacterium | reverse complement strand
TGGGCAGCCATGCGTCCCATCGAAGTGACCGCAGAAGCCATCACACCACGTTCAAGTTCGCTGTACGGTTTGTCGTTGCGAATCGCATCCAGGAAGTGTTCCCATTCCAATTCGTAAGGGCTTTGTTCTTTATGCGGATAGGCCCAGACGAGATCATCTTTCACAAAATTCTGCCCTTTATAAATCCGGCTTTTGGCAGGATGATGAGCCGAAGTGGAAATGACTGCAGAGCCTTTCGTTCCCTGTGCATAACTGGCAAATTCTTTATCGCAGCCACTCATCGTGCGACCACCCAAAAAGAGTTTCGTTCCATCTGCAAATGTATATTCAACAGAATAATTATCGAAGTTCTGATCGACATAATCTCCTCGGTAATGTCTGCCGCCAGCTGCCTTGGCTTTGACTGGCCAGGCGTTTTTCATCCAGCAACTTTCATCGATGTTATGAATCAGGAAATCGCTGTAAGCACCGCCACTTGCCCAGAGAAACGCATGGAAATTCTTAATTTGATAAAGAACTTCAGGCAGTTTGCCATCGTTGGGGAGTGCATTAGCAGAACCGGTTGGACCAGCCTGGCGGTAAGCCCGTAATAAAAGAATCTCGCCGATTTCGCCTGCTTGAATTCGTTCGTATAATTCGCCTCGTGCAGAACAATGCCTGCACATTAAGCCGACCGCGACCTTCAAGTTTTTCTTCTCGGCTTCTTTTCCCAAAGCGAGCATTCTTCGACTGGAAGGAGCATCCGCGGTAAGCGGTTTTTCCATGAAAACATTCAAGCCTTTTTCGATCGCGTAAGTAAAGTGGACCCAGCGGAACGCAAGAGGCGTGGTAAGAATGACGACATCGCCAGGTTTCAGGCAGTCCATCGCAGCTTTGTAAGCCTCGAAGCCGATGTATCTACGATCTGGTGGGACATCGACTTTATCGCCAAATTTTGCGTTGAGAGAATTGAAGCTCACACTTTGGCGGTTATCAAAAACATCAGCCATTGCGACGAGCTTCATTGGTCCCTGCTCTCTCGAAAGAGCATTCGCAGTGGCTCCAGTCCCGCGACCACCACAGCCGATCAGTGCAATTTGAATCGTATCATCACCAGCGGCATAAGCGCGTGTTGCGATACTGCTTGTTGCGATTGCAGCCGAGGCTATCGCTGAGGTTTTAAGAACATCTCGTCGAGAAACAGACGACTGGGCGGGTTGTGTCATGGCAGGAATTCCTTTGTGATTAAATTTTGATTACTAAACGGTAGAAAATTTACAAACGGCTCGCAAATTTTGGAAAAACACCGTTTTGGTTACGGCAGTCAATTCAAACCAGCCGTGCTGGGCTATCAAGAGACCGACAATAAATACGTCGGCACAGAGAGAATCACCCTCAAGGGGATTCTCTCATAAACGGAATCTTATTTCAATGTACCGAGTGAATCAATTCCTGCCAAGTAATCAGGATGATTTGATGAAGAGACTTGTCAAATCGCACGGGGAGAATCACAATGTACGAATCTTGACGACAATGATCAAAAGGTAACACATTATAAAAGTAGCAAAAATAATAAAGTAGCAAAAATATACCGGTATCTATTTTGAAGACGAATTGAAGAAAGAACAAAGATGGAACTCCACGATTTAATGCAAAAACTGAAACGGGAAAATGATACTAAAATTGTGATGTTGGTTTCAGATGGAATCGGTGGTTTACCACTGGAACCAGGCGGGAAAACTGAACTTGAAACCGCGAACACGCCCAATCTCGATGCCCTGGCAACTCGGGGGACACTTGGTTTAAGTACACCTGTGCTCCCCGGTATTACTCCGGGCAGCGGGCCGGGACACCTCGGTTTGTTCGGTTACGATCCGTTGCAATACAACATCGGTCGTGGAGTTCTGGAAGCATTAGGAGTCGATTTCGAACTCGGGCCAAACGATGTGGCGATTCGTGGAAACTTTTGCAGCCTCGATGAACAAGGGAATATTTCGGATCGACGTGCAGGCAGGATTGCATCAGAAATTGGTATGAAATTGTGTGATAAATTAGCGACCATCAAAATACCAGGCATTGAAGTATTTGTGCGTCACGTTAAAGAGTATCGATTAGTGATCGTCTTTCGCGCAGAAGGCCTCGGCGGAGATTTACACGATACCGACCCACAACGAACCGGCGTTCCACCTTTGTCTCCAACCGCATTGAATGAGCAATCGGAATCGACCGTAAAAGTTGCAGAAGATTTTCTCGCCCAAGCTCGTGAACTTCTCAAAGACGATTTTCCAGCCAATTTCCTCACGTTAAGAGGTGTTGCGAAACTTCCTCATATTCCGACCTATAAAGATATCTATGGATTAAATGCAGGCGCGGTTGCGGTTTATCCGATGTACCGCGGACTCGCCCGACTCGTTAACATGGATGTTCTAGATGCCGGGCAAACACTCGATGAGCAGTGCAGTTGCCTGGAAG
Source organism: Planctomycetota bacterium (assembly GCA_024278285.1). GTDB lineage: Bacteria > Planctomycetota > Planctomycetia > Planctomycetales > Planctomycetaceae > Rubinisphaera. The sequence goes on along the minus strand of JAJRTM010000460.1, from coordinate 319 downwards.
CGAATTGGGACGACTACGATTTCTTCTTCGTCCACTTCAAGTATACAGATTCCACAGGGGAAGATGGAAACTTTGACGCTAAGGTAAAACGAATCGAAGAACTGGACGCTGCCATTCCACGGATCATGAAATTGAATCCAGACGTAATGATTGTTACAGGTGACCACAGCACGCCCTGCAAAATGAAAGCACACTCCTGGCACCCGGTCCCCACCTTAATAGCTTCAGATAACTGCAGAACCGATGCCTGCACCAGTTTTGGAGAAGCATCCTGCCTGCAAGGTGGCCTGGGACAGTTTTCCGCCAAGTACCTGATGTC
>JAJRTM010000459.1 GCA_024278285.1 Planctomycetota bacterium | reverse complement strand
TTCGCCGCCGATAGTTGCGCGGGCGCCGAACAACCGTCTTCCTCATTACGAAACAGGCACCGGGGATGACATCTCGATTCGTGCTGGCGATTTAGTGATGATCGATCAATGGTGTAAACTGAAAACTCCCGGTGCCATCTAGAGCGATGTCACCCGCATGGCTTTTGTAGGAGAAGAAATACCACATGAGTATGCAAAAGTTTTCGCAGTCCTGACACAGGCTCGCGATGCAGGAATCGATCTGGTGAAGCAGCGATTTTCAAACTCTGTTCCACTGTACGGCTGGGAAATAGATCGAGTCGTGCGAGATGTGATTGAAGCTGCCGGTTATGGAGACGCATTTTTGCATCGCACCGGTCACAGCCTTGGTGAAGAAGTTCATGGCAACGGAGCCCACTTGGACGATCTGGAAATGCACGAAGATCGTTTAATTCTGCCCGAAACATTGTTCACGATTGAACCAGGAATTTATCTGGAGCATTTCGGTGTTCGAAGCGAAGTCGATCTCTTCATCGATTCGAACAATGAAGTCCATGTCACAGGTGGAATCCCACAACAAGAAATCCTCAAATTATCGGTCAGTTAGCATTTGATTGAATCGAATCTAATGCCTATTCCCCATGCTTGGCTTGCCGTTGTGGTAATTTTGATTTACCAGTAGACGCCTTTCGGTTGGGGCGAGGCAAATCGAATTTTCGCAAGAAATGAGGCCGGTCTTCACGTCCGTTGCGGGTGTAATCGTTCCAGATCGTTCTTGCAACTTGCTGCGAATCTCTATTTTGTTGCTCGGTCATAAAATGGAATAAACGTTCGCAAAGTTTGATCAGCGAGATGCCGTGCGTTTGTTTTTGCTGCTTGTAAAGCCAGTCCGATAAATCAAGAAACTGCTGGAACGGAGAGTCGCGATTTTCCCATAACAGATTTCTGCACTCAATAAAGTTGCCGCTGTTGGCGATTAAATCCCAGTATTTGGCGAATCGTCGCATACGCTGCATTTGCTCAAAATCAATTAGGCTGGTACTCAAGATTTCATACGGAGCATAGTCGCTGTAGATCATTTCCCATTCATCGTCGTGTCGAGTAATGGGAGTGCCCCGCAGGCGTTTCAATATTCCGACTTGAATTTCCTGCGGATCGTGCTTGATGAGGCGATCAAACCCTTTGCCAAAACTTTCCATCGATTCACCCGGCAAGCCAACAATTAAATCAGCATGAATATGCACACCGGTTTTGTTTCGCAAGAACTGAAAGTTATCGGCTAGTTTTTCGTTATCCTGTTTTCGCGAGATCAACTTTCCGACATCGTGATTAAACGTCTGGATGCCAATTTCAAATTGCAGAACACCGGGCGGGAATTTTGCAATTAACTCTCTTAATGAATCGGGAAGTCGGTCAGGGATCATCTCGAAATGCAAAAATAGTCTTGGTTCAAATCGATCCAGGAAAAACTGCAAAATCGCTTTGCTGATTCTCATGTTGAGATTGAAAGTACGATCAACAAATTTGAATTGTCGCACGCCTCGATCATACAAACTTTGCATGCTTGCCAGGAACAGATCAATATCGAATTGCCGAACGGGAATCTCCAACGACGACAAGCAAAACTCGCACGTAAACGGGCACCCACGCGAAGCTTCCACATAAATGACACGATGCTGAATATCTTCTTTGTCATAAAGATGATAGGGCATTTTTATTTGATCAAGCGAGGGAACCGGCGGGGTAACAATTTTGTTTTTCGGTTCCTCCCCGGCAAGAATGCTTTTGCATAATTCTCGAAACGCAATATCGCCTTCTCCGATAATGACGTAATCGGCATGACGCACAATTTCCTGTTGTTCAGTTTCATAACTGACTTCAGGCCCGCCCAGGATGATCTTAATTTCCGGTCGCAGCCGTTTAAAATCGCGGACCAGTTTTTCGGTCTGTTCGATATTCCAGATATAAACACCAAACCCGACAATTTGTGGTTGATGTTGCAATATGGAATCGAGTACTTCATTCAGATTATCGTTAATACCAAATTCCAGCATCTGTGCCTGTTCGGTTAACTCTTCAAGATTAGCCATCAGGTATCGTAGCCCGAACGAGCTGTGCCAATAACGGGCATTCAATGTGCAAAGGATAATTGGAGACATCTAAAACAAATGCACCTTCTAATTATATTGAGGTAAATATTTTCTGCTTGTTTATGGAATCAGAGAATAGATCGTGGTAGGATCAGGATAGACTGATAAGTCAAATATATCTAATTCATTAAACTTCACCAACTGAACTAAAGGAAGATGAAATGCTCGCTCGATTGACATTTCTGAAATGTTGTCTGTTTTTTACTCTGTTCGCCTTAACTTTCTCCAGCATTCAGGCAGAAGAAAAAGCGATCACTCCCAAAGATTGTGCCATTCAGCTTTTTAATGGGAAGAATCTTGATGGACTGTATGTCTGGATGCGTGACACTGCTTTTGAAGATCCACGAAAAGTTTTTACGGTTAATGACAAAGGCTACCTGCATATTTCGGGTGATGGATACGGCGGACTGATCACAAAAAAAAGTTACCGCGATTATCATATGGTCATCGAGTTCAAATGGGGGGAGAAAACCTGGGCAAATCGTGTTGATCGCACACGCGACTCCGGCGTTCTTGTCCACTGTCACGGCCCGGAAGGTGGTTATGGCAACACCTGGCACGCTTCGGTTGAAGCTCAGATTATCGAAGGGGGAGTCGGGGATATTTTGGTGCTAACCGGAAAAGATCAGAAAACCGGCGAGCCGATTCCTACTTCACTCACTTGCGAATTTACCAAAGATCGTGATGGCGAAAAAATCTGGAAAAGGGGAAGCCCCAGAACAACACTTTCGTCTGGACGAGTTAACTGGTTGCATCGTGATGTCGATTGGGCCGATAAAATTAACTTCCGTGGAAAACAAGATGTCGAAAGTGAATTCGGCAAGTGGACCCGTATGGATGTCATCTGCGATGGCGGCCACATTTTAATCAAAGTGAACGGCGTCGAAGTAAACGAGGGATTCGAAGCAAACCCAAGCGAAGGTAAGTTGCTTGTTCAAACAGAACTGGCTGAAATGTTCGTGCGAAAATGGGAACTCTGGCCACTCGGAAAATCCCCGGGATATAAAAAGGAATAGTCCTGAATTAACTGTAACTGCTCAGTGAATTGTCATCAGCCGTAGGGTCCGCTATTGCGGACCACGATGGGAAATGGGGTCCCCTATTTTGTGCGGTGGTCCGCAATAGCAGACCCTACAGACCACTTGGATTCCCGCATTCTTTACATCGGGAAATGAATCTTCAAATACCTTCTTAGAAATAACCGGCACCTTGATAAGCGATCCCATCAGACTCGCTGAACCAGATTGTATAACCAGTCCCGTTTTCTGCTCTTGGGCCTTCGTATTTGATCGGCTTTTCAAGCGGAGGCCAATTCAATTCGCCATAGTAAGTCGGCAGGGAAGGCATTAGTGATTCAGGCATGTCAAATTCTTCTTCCTGCTCTCTGGGATGCGCTGCGAATTCACCCCACTTCTCCCAAAGTTCATCCTGCCACTGTTCAAGCGATTGTTGATCAATTTTGAATTTAGCAGTAAATCCACTGGGACTTTTCACAACGGTAATTTCAGTAGCAGTCACAGGAAGGTATCGCTTGATTCGAAAATCATTAACTTCATCAATAGTTGAATACTGAAACGTACCGAACCGGAAGTGATCCAATCCTCTCATAATCATTGAACAGGATGGAGCAAAAAGCAGAATCGTGAGACAAGCTCCCCACGTAAAAATTCGCTTCCGTGATTGATGAAACCGTGGCGCCAAAGAAGTTGCAACGGTGAGAATGATCACGAACACCCAGAAGGTAATTTTGAACGGTAACACAAGAGACCAGAACATTTAGTAGACCTCATGCGTTAAACCGCCGTATTTCTACCGTTCATTAACTGGCACATAAGATCTCAAGTCGTAGCCGATGTAGTTGGCTTTGGGGCGGATGATTTTGTTATCTTCGATTTGTTCCAGCACATGGGCACACCAGCCGATAATTCGCGAGGCGGCGAAGATGCAGGTGAACAATTCGCCGGGGATGCCGATGTAGTGTTGCAGGGAAGCGGAATAGAAATCGACATTGCATTCACGTTTGATCGCAGCGACAACATGCTTTTCCATTTCGATTGACATCTCGTACCATTTCGGGTCGCCGGTTTCGATGGAGAGTCTGCGGGAAAGCTCTTTGAGGAACTTGGCTCGCGGGTCTTGCGTTTGATAGACCGCATGGCCAAAGCCCATGAACTTCCCTTTATTGGCACGGGTTTCTGCGACCCAGCTTTCTACTTTATCGACAGAGCCAATTTCTTTCAGTGT
>JAJRTM010000041.1 GCA_024278285.1 Planctomycetota bacterium | reverse complement strand
GAACGGTTCGCAGATATTTGAAAATACCGTTTTGGTTACGGCCGTCAGAACAGACCAGCCGCGCTGGGATACTAACGGGCAATTTGTTTGAATATGGCGAAACGAGCTCAAAAATTAATATTAAAAAAGGGGCTGAAAAGGAGCTTACCAAGCGGCCTGACAAAAGCCAAATCGCTCAGGTTTATTCTTTTAAGGTAACAATTCCTAACCCGGCGTAGCCGCAACCATTTTTTTTCACCACCAAGACTCAAAGACCACAAAGGAAATACGAAGAAATATAAATCGTTTAACGGCAAGCCGATTGCGACTGCGTCATCAGATCTGCTTAGCTTAAAGGTTTCGAACCGCGAATAAACGTGAATTTTCGCGAATCACCGGGTAGCTCGACCACTTCAGTGGTTGGGTGCCGTCAGGCACAAGACGCTCACGCCATGTACGTTCGATTTCATTGGCACTTTCAATATTAAAGGAATCCACATGGCGCGAGCCTCTTGTTGCTACGCAACCCAACCGCTAAAAGCGGATGGGCTACCCTGTTTCAAAAAAAATCATGGAAATATTCTGCCACTTTTGCACAGCATTTCATTGGTAAGAGCCTACTTTGGTTCCGGTTCAGTTGGTTTCTCTTTTTTCACTGGAATCTTCGAAGCTGCCTTGCCTTCTTTATCTCCTCTGCCTTCTTCATTCTTGCCACCCTCTTTGTCTTCGCCTTTTTCTTCCTTCTCTTTTTCCTCTTTGGAGATCAGTGGTTTTGATGGCGTTTTTTTTGAGACTGCTTTTTTCGCTTGAGGACAGGAAATATCGAACCGCATTGTTTTGGGAAATGCTTTGTTCTGGCCAACGATTTCTGTCTCTCGAATAATGAAATTGGTTGTTTCCTTGGGGAGCGCGAAATAGAGGCGGTCTTGTTTGTCCTGCCAGACGCAAGGGTATTGCTTGCCGTTGACCTCTGCAACAAGCCGAAAACCAAGACCATGAACCATTGCTGTGAGGACCATTCGGTCGCGAATTTCAATTAATAAACGCGAATTTTTCCTCAGAAGGTCTTCTTTCACAACCATCTGTTCAAGAAAAGAACTTGCCGCATCAACCAGAACCTCTTTTCGTTGCTCTTCCAATTCAGCAGAATGGCTGGCGTAATATTCCTGTAAGGGTTCATTTTGTAAGATGTCAACACGATACAAATCGTTATCGGGGCCGGGATAAAGTCGAAGTTCCAGGCCTCTTTTCTGTGCCAGGATAGAAGTTTCCAGAAGCCGGCTGTTGATTTCAATCTTTTTCCCCGGATTTTTGAGCCAAAACGATTCAAACAATTCCGGCTGCTGGATCGCGTGACGACCTATCAACATTGGCTTGATCGCATCCACGGGCATTATCTGTGCGGTCAGTTCTGCCTGCATCAAAGGCTGAGACAGATAATAAAACGCAACTGCCCCACAACCACCAATCAATAGAAATATCAAACCTGTGATCAGAAATGAGTTGTTCGAGCGTTTTCCCCGTCTGACCACATTGAGAATCGGGTCATCATCAGTCGGCTTCACTTCTGGCGAAGAAAGTGCAGCAAGCAACTCGCTGACTGCTTGCTGTTCAGAAGCAGGTCCTTTGAGTTCATCTGGAGCCTCTTCCTGCAAAATAACTTCGGTATCTTCCAGTTCTGTTTTGGAGCTTGCTGTCATTGTGGGCACAAGTATCTTCTGTCCGCATTTCTGGCAGGTGCCACGCTGCCCCATGGCAGAATTGTGAACGCGAATAACCGCCTGGCAATGAGGGCATTGAAACTGAAGCATGATTCATAAATATTATTAACAAAGGGAATACGGCAGGGTATGTACACTTCTTGAGGTGGGGCAGTAGAGGCCTCTAGCTGTCATTTTATCAAGGTTTGGTAGCAAATAAGTAGAGGATTTTTGCCTTTTCAGCCAAATTTCTGTGTTCGGAAATGGGCTTTCCTTTGGCTTTGACTCAATTTTTTCTTCGTGGCATGATAAACTTACGTTAAAATGGGCAGTTCTCGCAGATTGTGTCATCAAAGGGGCTTGTTTTCACGCTTCTAGAAGGGGATTCAATTTGGCGGAGAGCCAATTAGGTTGTAGGTTTTAATGGTAGGAAACGGATTGTGTTTTTTTAAGAGGTGGCGATATTGTTTGTTTATGGATAGAAATTTCATTCATACAAAAAATGTGATTGACGAATTTCCGAATTAGAAATACCCTTCAACAATAAATGACCCGCTACTGATAGATACGATCAACTGGGAACTAACCATTGAAATCTCATCTTTCCTGCATCGATGTAGTACAGTAATTTTTTGACCGAATTCTGTTCGATGTTAAAATTGTATTGCTGTAGAGATCTAACAATTTAGGACGACAGGCATTCGATCTTTATTACACACATATCTCCTGTAATACAGAGACAGCCCTTTGAGAGAGCGAGGAATCTGATGAAGAGACAACTGGTAGGTATGGTCGCGATTGTAGCCTTTTTAATATTCACCCCAGGCGTGCAGGCTGCAAGCCAAAGCACTGAGTGGGCCTTGAAAATGTTTGAGGAAAAGTCTCACAATTTCGGAGTGGTGGCCCGCGGCAGTGATGTTCGTCACCGAATTAAAGTCACCAATATCTATAAAGAGACCGTTCATATTGCTGATGTGAAAACATCGTGCGGCTGCACCGCTGCCAAGCCTTCCAAGTACACATTGAAATCGCTGGAGTCTGCCTATATTGAAATCGTAATGAATACGGTTAAGTTTACACGTAAAAAAGAATCTTCAGTAATTATCACGTTCGATGCTCCACAACGAGCAGAAGTTCGAATTCCTATTGCAGCTTATATTCGTACTGATGTTGTATTGGATCCTGGTTCGGTTAATTTCGGTTCGGTTGACAAGGGAGCAGGGGCAGAAAGAACGATTTCGGTATCGTATGCAGGGCGTTCAGACTGGCACTTACGTGGTGTTGAAAATCTTCCTGAGTACCTCAAGGCGGAAGTGGCAGAAAACAGCCGTACCGGAAACTCGGTCAGATATACCTTAAAAGTGACTCTCGATAAAAAAGCAGTCATCGGACCGTTTCGTAGTCAAATCAACATAATTACGGACGATACTTCCAACCCTCGTATTCCTTTGCTGGTCGAAGGTGAAGTTGTTTCCGATATTATTATCAACCCCAGCGTTGTTTCGTTTGGCATGTTGAAACCCGGACAAGAAAAGACGAAGAGTGTGGTCATTCGCGGGAAACGCCCCTTCAAAATTTCCAAAGTGGAATGCGAAACAGACCTGCATGCTTTCAAAGTTAGAATCCCCGAAGAAACGAAAATTGTCCATGTTATTCCGCTGACGATTTCTACTCCGGATGGAGAAGGAACTTTGGTAGAAACTTTCACTGTGACAATCGATGGACGAGATGAACCAGTTACTTTCAAAGCGTTCTGTAAAGTAGTCGCAGGATCGAAATAAGAACCTTAATATTGCGTTGAATGTTCTGTTTGTTAAATGTCTGTTCAGAAGGCGGGTCGGGAATTTCCTGACCCGCCTTTTTGTGCTACTTACTATCGTTCAAATAATTACTGTCGTATCTATGCCCTGTAGGATGGCGTGCTTGCACCCATCAAATGTGGTCTCCATGTCATTAATTTAACACCGGTGAATCCATCGTCGGATCATAACTGTTCCAACTCTTTTCTGTTATGGAACGCAATCCGGCACGCGAAGATGGGTGCGTGCAAGCACGCCATCCTACAAAAAACGAACACAGATGTGACAGTTATTGTTTGGTCGATGCTTATAGTGCATTTCTTTCACCTGTTGCACAAGTGATAAAAAAATCCCAGTGGTCACGACTGAGAACACAAAACAGCCGAACCGGGCATTATTTCCCGTTACAATCTGTACTCCTGGGTTTTGAAATACAATATCATTCAACACGGGAAGCAGCCTGGAAATTCAGTTTGACAAAGACTTTTTTATGACGTAGAGAATTAGAACCCGGGATTTTTACTTATCGGTTTTAATGAAGTTAAGTACCAGCGGTTAAGAATGTGAGTATCCAGCTTGAGGGTAATTCGATCTATACAACCCGTGCATTATCTTTTGATGAATTAGATGTTGAGTTAATCGAGAAATGGAAGCAACTCGATTTAGAAACTCACGTTGCAAATCCGTTTCTGTCCAGCGGTTTTGTTCTTTCATTTCTGAAGAATAGACCACCCCATCAGCAACCCGTTTTTCTCATCTGTCAATGCAGTCAAAGCGATAAACTTATCGGACTGGGGGTTTTTCATCATGTGCGAGCCACGAAGGTACTTCCACTGCCCCATCTGGTTCCTTTTCGATGCGAATACGCTTTGCGACACGGTTTTTTAATTGCAGAAGGAGCCACCTCCGTATTTTTCGATTCCCTGCTCGATTACATGAATCATCATCAGGACCGCTGGTTCGGAATCGAATTTCCGGAATTGCGTTTGGAGCAGGAATGGGTTACCCGGTTGCATCAACAAGCATCGTCAACTGGTTTCGGCTGTTCATTTCGCTTGCGTCCTGTTTTTGAATCCCCCGTTGTTGACCTGATTAAATTGAATGAGAATGGATTGGAATCAAACTGGTCAGCTTCTCGCCGAAAAACGATGAGGCGAAACTTGAAACGTCTGAATAAACGCGGGAAAGTCGAATTCCGTATGATTACAGACGAGAAAGAGATGCCAGCCGCCTTGGAGCGATTTCTTGTGGTTGAAGGATCCGGTTGGAAAAAAAATCTGGGGACATCTCTTTCTTCACAGCAAGCAGACAGAGCTTTTGTCAAAAGTATGGTTGCAGAACTGGCTACCCAGCAACGCGTCTTTATTTCTGAACTTCTAGTAGAAAACGATGTGGCAGCCTCTGCAATTAATCTAATCAGCGGCACTGAAATGTTCGCATTCAAAATTGGTTACAACGAAAACTATGCAGAGGCAAGCCCGGGAGTGCTCCACGAAATGCACCTTGCTGAGTATGCTTGCAAACACTTCCCGCAAATAACTCGCATAGATGGTTGTGCAAAAGCTGATTCTTATCTGAATCAAATCTGGCCGGACCGCATCGAAATTGGCGAGGGGCTGCTTTCGGTCTCGAAACTGGCTCGGGGTACGGGGAAACTCCTCTCAAAAATTCGCTTGCTCAAACGTTGGGCCGCTCACCTGCTTGAAAAGTAGTCGTAACAGGCAAATTCGCTACAACCAACAGACTCCCTGTCGTAACCGCCCTGCCCTGTCGATGTCATACAGTAAGGGCTTATCAATGAAATACTGTACCAAAGTGGCACGGTATTTTCAGGCGAGCCGGGTCAGTTAGGGCTTGTTGATTTATTAAACAAAATGTCGTGTTCAGTATGTTTTCACTGTTTTGAAACAGGCCTTTTCAGACGTTTCGTTACATTAAACCATGTTCAAAGCTAACTTAAAGCGAATAACGCGACTTCGGAACTAATAAATCAACAAGCCCGTTATGACCCTGGTAATTTTCGCATACAAATTGGCTGCCGGCAACGTGACAGCACAGTTACCAGGGGGTTAACACCCCCGGCTCGCCTGAAACCTGTTTTGTTCCGGTTTAGGAAGAGTTCTGTATTACGTCCCTATTTCGAGACTATTTCTTACAACATAAGATGAAAGCAATCACTTTATG
>JAJRTM010000458.1 GCA_024278285.1 Planctomycetota bacterium | reverse complement strand
TGTTGGGATCGCTTCGTGAGTAAGTACCGTTTCGCCGAGCTTACTTGTGCCGGTGATAGTAATTGGTGCGGTTGATGGCTTCGCAGATTCAGGCATCGTCAATGAAATGACGGTATTAACCTGCCCTGCCTGAATAGTCGCAGAGCTAACCACCGCGCCCGCAGGAGCATTCTTTACCGTCAGTACGATATCTCCATTAAAGCCGTCGGTCCGTTTCGCGATGACCCTTATCGCAACGCTTCCGCCCGCAGAAACTCGTGGATTATCGGGATCAACCGTCAGTGAATAATCTGGTCGTGGGGGATGCGCATCAAGTCGATAAACGTGGCTCGCGCCACCATCGCCCACAGTGCTGCCAATGCGGATCGAATAGTTTCCTTCTTTTGCAAATGTGTGATCAATTACCGAATCGGCAAAGCCACCAGCGTCGTCGTTATATTTCAGTCGTTTCCCTTTGTCATCATAAAGATCCAATCGTGAATCGACCGGCGATCCGAACTTACGGCTGACAACGGAAAAAATAATTCGCTGCCCTTTGGTCGCAGCGAATTGATAATAATCGTAATCGCCCGGTTGATTAATAATTCCGTTAACTGTCACCGGGAACTTAATGGGAGTTCCCTTCTCTCGCGAATTGTTCGGTTCAACTTCCAGCAATTCAGGATCGTTTCCTGATACCAGAGAAAATTCGTTGGAAACTCCTCCGGGCGTTTTAATACTTTGTAGAAACTGTTGATTCACGGGAATGTTTGCTGGGAATGCAACGCTCAGTTTCTGGGCGTTCCCCAAGTTGATTCCCATTAATTGAATTTCGGTTTTGCTGCCTCGCTTTGCTCCAGCGGGATAAGCTTGCTGAATGTAAGGTAACACCCCGACAGTTAAGCGATAACTAAAATCGGCACGACCACGATAAAGATCGTCGCGTACTTCGATCACGTATTCGCCATCGTGAGCAAAAGTGTGAATCAGAACGGGATCTGTCTCCCCTCCCGAATGATCCGAATAAGCAATTCGACGACCGAGTTGAGTGGCCTGATTGGCGACTTTATTCATCGCAAAAGTTCTGCCTGCCAGTTGTTTCCTGGCGGCTGCAAGTTCTGTATTCGTCTGGCCAAGAACTTGTCGGAGCTTGGTTACTTTATCGGTCGCCTGTTTTGCGACTGCCACTTTAGCTGCAAGAATTTTGTCCGCAGCAACTTTTTCGTCATTGGCCTTTTTTGCAGCCGCCTTATCGGCATCGGTTGCTTTTTCTGCAGCGGCTTTTTTAGCGGCTGTTGTTGCAACAGCCGCTTTTGCTTTGGCAACTTTCTGGGGAGCTTTCGTTGCAGCGTTGGCTTTTTTCAAAACGGCATTTGCATTCTTGACTGACTGGTTAAGCTGTTTAACCGCTGCCGTTTTAGCAACGACAAGCATATTAGCCTTGGCCTGTTCATCGATAACGGGGGCAATTTGGGTGATCTCCCGTAAATTAAGAATCCCTTCGAGCCAACCAGGGCGTTGACTGCTGACATACGGATGCAAGTCTCGACCGCATAAATCGAAGACCATCTGCTGACCTTTTTTCGCTTTGAATCGGTAACAGTCTCGGTCTTCCCCTCGACTGATCACTCCACTGACGACAACTGGAAGAGCATCCAGCCGCATCGCTGTTGTATCATTTTCATTCGGTTCCACTTCGACAAACTCTGGCAATGTCCCGACTGCAAAGCGAACCATATTGGAAGCTCCCCCCGCAGTCACCAAACGGAGTTCATGCAGTCCCGGTTTTGCATTGCTATCTGCCGTAAGCTTTACACTGAGAACGCTTGAACTGTACGATTTCCCCTTAGCAACAGGGATAAGCTCTGCGGTAACGCCTTTTCCATCAACACGAACAGCCGTTGTCGTATTCAGGTAAGACCCCCGAACTTGAATGACAGCCGATGTTCCTTTTGTGATTCCAGAAGGAGCCAACGAATACAACCGGGGTTGACGATCTGGGAACGTCAACTTGGGAGCCGGCTTTTTATCGGCTCCCCAAACCTGGCTGGCAGCCGAAGGGGTCACGAGCAGGCAAGCCAGCCCTAAAATAATCGTCCGAATGAAAACTTCTGGAAACAATCTGCAAGTATTTAACATAATCTCAGCCTCCCCGAAATATGATGATTGCCTTAATTAAACGTCTGCAATTTCCGTGAGCATGCCTCCACTAATCAGGCTGGTTCCGTAAGGAAGCAGTCGAATGTTTCGGTCTCGTTCCACATACGTTTTGTCGTAAGGAATTCCTAGTTGAGTAAACATGGTTGCTCCCAGATCCCAGGGCAGCACGGGGCGTTCTTTCACTTCTTCGCCAAATTCGCTGGTCAGTCCGACAACGTGCCCACCTTTGAAGCCACCTCCTGCGACGACCGAACAAAATGCCTTGCAGTAATGGTGGCGACCACCCTGCCAGCGAGGGGCGTAATCAATTTTCGGAGTTCGCCCAAATTCACCCATCCAGACAACCATCGTACTATCCAACATGCCACGCTGAGCCAGGTCTTCCAGCAAGGCAGAAAACGCTTGATCAAGTTCAGGAAGCCGAACATCTTTTAGCGTTTCAAAGTTTCTGCTATGTGTGTCCCAGCCCCCTCGATCAACATGAACAAAAGAGACACCCGATTCGACCAATCGCCTAGCAAGCAGACAACTTTGCCCCAACGTATTGCGTCCATATCGATCACGAACCTTGTCATCTTCAGCAGACAATTCGAACGCTTTGGAAGCATTTGGCGAACTGATCATATCGTAAGACCGCTGATAAAATTCGTCGAGAACTTTCAGCTCTGCATTATCACTCATGGTTTGTTTAAGAGAATCGAGTGATTCAAGCCACTTGCGACGGTTGGCCAATCGATCAACCGTCATGCCACTAGGCAGCCTCAAACTTTTTACCTGGAAACCTTTTCGGTTCGGATCACTTCCAATTGAAAACGGCTTGTAAGCACCGCCAATATAACCTGCTTGTGCATATCGCGGTCCCGAAGGGACACTCACGTAAGGGGGCAGCGATCCGTCGTAACCTCGTTCACGGAAGACAACCGAACCATAACTGGGGCTGATCGTTCCCCGTGCAGGAACATTACCAGTAAGCATCGTATGACTGGCAATGTCGTGGGAAGGGGATGGGTGGGTTAAACTGCGAATGATACTGTATTTATCTGCCTGCAAAGCCATCAACGGCAAATGCTCGTTAATTTGCATCCCCGATGCCTTGGTGTTGATCGCCTTGAAAGTGCCACGGTATTCCGCAGGAGCTTCCGGCTTCGGATCAAACGTATCCAAATGAGACGGACCTCCACTTGCCCAAAGAACAATACAGGCCTTGGCCCGAGGCTCTTTTTTCTTTTCGTCTGTTTTTGCATTCGCTTGCGAGCGAAACAGATCGCCCATCGTCAGTCCCAATGTCGACAAAGCTCCCACGCGAACAAAATCACGACGAGCCATCCCGTGCCGACTATTACCAGATGTCATATCAATTTGAAACATGATTATCTCCCTTACATCTTTGTGATTGAATGGTGAGGTTTCATTTTATTGTAAGCGGCAAGGCGCTAGCCGCCGGTAATCGTTTTAGTTTCCACGTAGGGTGCGTCGTGACACACCCTACGGTAACTCAGTACAACTTAGTGGTTATAAAGAAACTCTTTCGTATTCATCAGCACCCAGAGCATATCTTCAATTTTTTCTCGGCGCTGTTTATCTGAAATTGGTTGAGCAAGAAGTATTTTCTTTTCCTTCTCGGTAGGAAGACGGCTTAACGTAGAAAGATACAACTCGTCGATCACTTCTGGAATTGGCCTTCCAGAAGCTGCCAGTCTGGCTGCAACTCCATTCCCAGAGCGGATTTTTCCAGCTACAAATTCAGCACTAATCATTTGCAGGCTCTGCCCGATATGCGTCACGCAGGTTCGTTCCGATTCCACTGGCGTTGCTCGCTTGGGGCGACCAAAAACATCCAGGAATTCGGACCGCAAAAAGATATCGGGAAGCTGCGTCGCACGCGTTCCCAGTGGCAATCCCGAATACTTTTCAGGAACGCCACTCACCTGACAAATCGCTTCAGAAAGTTGCTCTGCAGAAAGTCGTTTCAGTTGATAGTATGAATAATGAACCTTATCTGCCTTATTCCACTGGTTGGGAATTGAAGAAAGCTGGTAGGTTCGTGAATTCAGAATCAGCCGATACATCGCTTTGAGATCATAACCCGATTTGACAAATTCAGACGCCAGGTAATCGAGCAATTCCGGATCGGAAGGCGGGTTCGTCGAACGGAAATCATCTGGCTCATTAACAATCCCGCGGCCCAGTAACCAAGTCCAGACCCGGTTACTCATATGCTTGGCGAAATAGGGATTCTCTGCAGAAGCAATCCAGTCGGCTAGCAGTTCACGTGGATCATCTGGCAATTTCGCTTCTTCAATTGGTTCCCCAACCAGAAACTTGGCGAGAGCAGGTTTGTTTGTATCCGGATTTTTAATGGAACCGCTGTCAGCCAGATAAACAACTTCGCGATCCTGTTCAGATTCCCGACTCGACTTCATTTTGACGCGAGTGAAAAAAGCAGCCATCCCTAAATTATCGACCAGCGTAAATCGCTCGAACGGATGATTATGGCAATGGGCACAATCGAGCCTGACACCAAGAAAGACCGTCGAAGCATGCTCAGCCATCCCTTGCGGCCCTTCTCCAATTCGGAAAAAGTTCGCAGGACCATTCACATAACCGCTTCCCTGGGCAGTCAACAATTCATGCACAAATTCATTCATCGGCATGTTCTGGTCTAAGCTGTCCCACAGCCATCGATAAAACGTCCACATCCCTTTTGTCTGAAGGCGTGCAGGTTGATCTCGATTAATTTGTAAAATGTCACCCCATTTGACAGTATAATAATCAGCGTATTCGGGGCGATTCAAAAGCGAGTCAATCAAAATTTTTCGCTTCTCTTTATTTTTATCATTCAAAAACGCTCGCGCTTCATCAACTGTAGGCAAGATCCCGATCACATCGAGGTAAACCCGCCGTACAAAGACTTCATCAGAACAAAGCCCGGATGGTGGAACATTAAGCAGTTTGAGCTTGGCGTAAATGAGCTCATCAATTTTATTATTCGCTGCAAGTTGCGGGAATGAGATATTCAAAGGCTGGGCAGAAGTCAGCCGGCTGGTTGTTAATTTCCCGCCGTAGCCTACCATCACAATCACTTCGCCGTAACCAGTCGCCGTGGAATGACCGGCATCTTCAATTTTCACAACAGCTTCTTCGCTTGAACTGTAAGAAGCCAGCCTGGAAACATCACGAGTTGTCCCATCGCTATACAATGCCTGAACCAATAACTGCAATTTGTCGCCCGGCTTCCAAGTTCGCTCTTTCGGAAAGACTTCAATGCTGAGCATCTGGGGATCATCTTTGCTTCCTTCTTCTGCCCCGGTCGAAATCCAGTCATTCAAAATTTTATAATCGAGCGAATCTGCTTCGGTCCGATCTCCTCCACCATGATCGACTTCGCAAATCGCTTTCTGCAAAAACAGACTTTCCTCTTTTCCCATAGGCGAAATCAACTTCTTCTTTCGATCTGTAATTTCAAGATAATCTTTGTGCGGATCTGCGCTGTAAAGAGAAAAATGCAAACGCTTCTTCCCCTTGGGAGAACCATGACATCCCATCTGATTACAATTCAAATACGTAATGACAGGCAAGATATCGTTCGAGAAATTATAAGATTTATCGACCAGTTTATTAACACTCAGCGGAGCAGCTACTTTAAGGTTTTGATACGTCGCAGTAACAGTTGTGGCTCCATCGGCCTTGGGGACAACAACACCTTTGCCTGTCACTGTTGCGACTTTGACATCAGCAATGACAAACTTGCACTCGTTTGTTAAATCACGAACTGATCCATCCGCATACACGCCCGTTATTCGTACCCCTTGCGTGCTTCGCGCACCAACCAAAATCAGCTTTTCAGGAGAAAGACTCAACTTCAACAATTTGACAGAAGTAACCGGAGCAGGTGCAATCTTTTTGTCGGAGGCTGATTTATCAGCCGCCCACATAACCCCTGCCTGTAAAGCAAAGATCATCAGGCCGATTGAAAAAGAAAACCAACGCATCTGCCACCGCTTTTGCCATCGAGAAACTCTCATCGAGAACCCTCCTTATTCATCCTGTATTTCAAGTTGGAATTGACGTTGCACGTTATTGAGAACTGACAGTTAAAAATCCAATATAAAGTCTCAGATCAAATACAATCCTACTTACTGGTGAGGCTTCAACTGGTCAGCTCAAAAAACTTTATCGAAACTTTAAGTCTGGTTTATTTTGTGAACTCAGTTTCGAAATAGAGACTTAAATTCACTCAACAATAAAGCAGACTGAATTTCTTTTATTTTGGTGGGACAATCTAAACTGGCGGGATCTTGGGGTAAGAAAAAAACCAATTTTCTCCTTGGACATGACTTGTTTCACTGTGACATGACCAATAAAGGAGATATATAGATAATCTAGTCTTATATTGTCGGGATTGTCAAGCAATTTATCAGGAAAACATAAAAAATAATTTATTCGACCAGAAAGAACTCTTGGTCTTTCTTCCGACGCCAGCCACTTTTCTGAAGCAATTCCGATATTTGCAATGCTAAAACCAGGCGAATAAAACCGATCAGGAAAGAAAAGATTCCTGGCACGAATGGCACTGTCGCGGTTGTTTGTCATGCACTAATCACAGCACCTGCTGAGCTGCTGAGAATTAAATAATCTGTACGAAAGTAACCAGAGTCATTACGGGCTTGTTGATTTATTAAACAAAATGTCGTGTTCAGTATGTTTTCACTGTTTTGAAACAGGCCTTTTCAGACGTTTCGTTACATTAAACCATGTTCAAAGCTAACTTAAAGCGAATAACGCGACTTCGGAAATA
>JAJRTM010000457.1 GCA_024278285.1 Planctomycetota bacterium | reverse complement strand
GGGTTGAACAATCCCCCGGCTTTCAAAGAACATTAACCAGCATTAAAAGGCGTCTGTCACAGTTACAGCAAGAGTTATCTGCGATTGACGCGCAGGCTCGGCAAGAGATTTTAGAGGCAAGAATTAAAGGCCAGATTGCAATTCCCAAACCACCTGCTGCGATCGCGCGCTGGGAATTTGATGGCAGTTTCATTGATTCCATCGGTAACCTGCACGGGAAAGCGATTGGTAATGCGAGGCTTGAAAATGGTGCATTAATTCTTGACGGCAACAGTTATGTTGAAACTCCACCTATCCCAAAAGACATTTCCGAGAAAACACTGGAAGCCTGGGTTCAGTTAGATGACTTGAATCAACGCGGCGGAGCAGCGATTTCAATCGGTACTCGAACCGGCGGCGTTTTCGATGCGATTGTGTTTGGCGAACGGACGCCGAAACATTGGATGCCGGGCAGTAACGGTTTTGTTCGTACCGATTCGTTTGGCGGTACAGCAGAACAAGAGGCGATCAAAAAACCTGTGCATGTTGCAATTGTCTACCAAAAAGATGGGACGATAATCGGTTATTGTAACGGCGTTGCTTATGGTCAACCGATTCGTAAATCACCACTTTTTAATTACAAGGCAGGTGAAACAGAAATACTGTTTGGGTTACGTCACAAGCCGCCTGGTGGGAATCGTTTTTTGAAAGCAAAAATTCATCGAGCCGCATTTTACGACCGGGCATTATCACCGGAAGAAATTGCAGCCTCAGCAGGGGGATCGGCAAAGTATGTTTCAGAAAAGCAAATTGTCGAATCGCTTGACCGCAAGCAGCAAGAGCGAAGAGACGCTTTGAAGTCTCACATCGAAATGTTGACTACCTCCAGCGACAAAGTTGCCAAGTTGGCGAATCGTCGCATTTATACATTGACACCCGGTAAGGGAAAGAAAACAAATGTTTTTTTACGTGGTGATCCCGATAAGGTAGGCGAATTGGTTTCCCCCGCTGCACTGACTGCGCTCGAAGGGCTTCCTTCTGATTTCGGTTTGCCTCCCGATGCACCAGAAAAGATTCGCAGACGTAAACTGGCCGAGTGGATTACGCATCACGAAAATCCGCTGTTTGCCCGTGTGATGGTGAATCGGATTTGGCATTATCATTTTGGTGTGGGGATTGTCGATACTCCAAGCGATTTCGGCTTTAATGGCGGGCGTCCCAGTCATCCGGAGTTACTCGAATATCTGGCGTGGCAATTCCGTGAAAATGGTTATCGTATGAAACCGATACATCGAATGATTGTCAATTCCAGCACTTATCGCCAGGCAGCATTTGGTTTATCGAAAACGGTACGACAAAAAGCAGAATTGAAAGATGCCAGTAACCGTTTATTATGGCGAGGAAGCGTTCGGCGACTGGAAGCGGAGTCGTTGCGAGATGCAATGCTGGCGGTTTCCGGGAAATTGAACATCGAAATGGGCGGGCCGAGCTTCAAAGATGTTTCGGTGATCTTGAACAAAGGAACGACCTATTACGAACCGATTGATGTTGATGGTCCGCAGTTTTGGCGACGGACAGTTTATCGATTCAATCCGCGTGGTGGGCGTAGCGCACTGCTGGATACATTCGATTGCCCCGATTCTTCGACAACAACGCCACGACGTTCAGTCACGACGACGCCACTTCAATCATTGAGCTTGATGAACAACTCATTCGTGTTGCGCATGGCTGACTATTTTGCGAAGCGGGTTGAAGCTAAAGCTGGTAAAGATGTAACGGCACAGGTCATCTACGCCTGGCAACTGGCGATTTCACGAAAGCCGAATGAGAAAGAATTGGAGCTTTCCAGAAAACTGGTCTCGAAACATGGCTTGCCGGCGCTTTGCCGAGGGCTGTTTAATTTCAATGAATTTGTAATGATCGAGTAACATGATGAATGACCCCATCACACCGACACGTCGCGATTTTTTCCATTGGGGAATGAATGGACTCGCAGCGACTGCGTTTACTTCGCTGCTATGTCAAGAAACAGAAATAGTCGCCGCACCTGAAGATGCCAGGACAATTGCACCGAAAGCAAAGCGAGCGATTCATATTTGCCTGGTCGGCGGGATGAGCCATGTGGATTCATTCGATTACAAGCCAGAATTAAAAAAGTTCCACGGCAAGTCTCTCAAGACAAATGAAGAAGTGGACCTGTTCTTCGGGCAGATGGGGCTGCTTCGCAAAGAAGACTGGAAGTTTAAACCGCGAGGAATGAGCGGGTTAATGATTTCTGACATGTTTCCGCACATCGCAGAAATGGCGGATGATTTGACAATTTTGCGTTCAATGGAATCGAAATCGGCCAATCATACCCCTGCCTTGTTTCTTGCCAACAGCGGTTTTGAATTCAATGGTTTTCCTTCGATGGGAAGCTGGATTTCTTATGGCATGGGATTGGAAAATGAATCGCTGCCCGCTTATGTCGTGCTGAACGATGAGCGTGGTGCTCCCAATACGGGAGAATCGACCTGGAGTAGTGCGTTTTTGCCTTCCAATCATCAAGGTGTTGTGTTGCGAAACGGCAGGCAACCTGTGCGAGATCTGTTTCCTGCTTCCGAACTCCCTGAGGGAACCGATGAGGCAACGCGGCAGTTTATTCGTTCAATCAATCAGCAACATCTTCATCGAACAGGAGCCGAGGCTGCGCTGATGGATCGCCTGAAAAGTTACGAATTGGCTGCAAAAATGCAAACATCTATTCCCGAAGTAAGCAGTTTTGCGAAAGAGTCGGCAGCCACGCAAAAGATGTACGGCATTGACGAGAAACAAACCGCAGACATGGGACGACGCTGTTTGCTCGGTCGCCGACTGTTGGAAAAAGGGGTTCGTTTCATTCAACTCTTTTCTGGTGGACCGGTCGCAGGTAATCCACGTGCCAGTTGGGATGCCCATGAGAATGTCAAAGAGAATCATACAATTGAATCGGGGCGCATCGACAAACCGGTCGCAGCGTTACTACGTGATTTGAAACAGCGGGGTATGCTGGAAGATACGCTGGTATTGTTCACAACAGAATTCGGTCGCACGCCGTTTGCCCAATCGGCAGCAGATAAAGTTGGCCCCGGTCGAGATCACAACAGATACGGTTTTAGTTGCTGGATGGCAGGAGCAGGTTTGAAGCCAGGAATGGCGTTTGGCAATACCGATGAAATTGGCTGGAAAGCAGTCGAACGCCCGATCCCGTGGCACGACTTTCATGCGACGGTATTGCATTTATTTGGCATCAATCACGAACGCCTTACCTACTACCATAATGGTATCCAACGCCGTTTGACAAACGTGCATGGCGATATTCTCAAAGAAATTCTTGCGTAGATACCGGGCCTCATCTGTTGTGCTTCTCCTTGCAAAAGAAGTGCTTACTGCTACGATTACGATTTGCATATTTCGTTTCGCTTCAGGTCAATATTATGAACGCAGATTTTGATCCCATCTCTTCACTGATTTCGGCAATCGAACAAAGTCCGAATAATGTGCCGCTGCGCCAGTCTCTTGCGGAGTTATTTCTTTCTCGCGGGCAACTGGAAGAAGCCGAGACAACTTTCAGGAAGGCGCTGGCGTTAGATACAGACAACCAGGAAGTGAAGCTCGGTTTGGCTCGCTGTTATCTGCAACAAAGTAAAGACAGCCATGCGTTAGTCATTATCGAAGCGATGATCAAACAATCAAACGCACCCGCGATGGCGCATCTTCTTTATTCCCGGTTGATGTGGCGAGCGGGAGACGTCGGCCGAGCGGTTGCCAATTACAAAGCTGCGATTGAAGAAGAGCCGGATCTTGCTGATGAAGAATATGCGGAACGTCTCGGGATTACAGCCGAGGTTGATTACGAGAGTGAATCGGAAATTGTCGATGGCCAGATGCGGGCGGGCTGGAATCCTCCTGATGATTCGGCTGGGATCGAAATCGAAAAGCCAGACTCTGCCTTCAAGGATGTGGGCGGGATGGAGTCAGTCAAAGAAGAAATCCGGCTGAAAATTATCTATCCGCTCGAACATGCAGAAATGTATGCTGCTTACGGAAAAAAAGTGGGCGGCGGCATTTTGATGTACGGCCCACCCGGTTGCGGAAAAACGCATCTTGCTCGCGCGACCGCAGGGGAAATTAAAGCGAACTTCCTGAGCATCGGCATCAGTGATGTTCTTGATATGTGGATCGGCAACAGCGAACGAAATCTGCACGACTTATTTGAATCGGCTCGACGCAACAAACCGTGTGTTTTATTTTTTGACGAAGTGGATGCCCTCGGTTCACGGCGTTCCGATATGCAGAAAAGTGGCGGTCGGCATTTGATCAATCAATTTCTTTCGGAATTGGACGGTGTCGAATCGAACAACGATGGATTGCTTGTTCTGGCGGCAACCAACGCGCCCTGGCACATGGATCCCGCATTCAGGCGACCGGGGCGATTTGATCGCATCTTGTTTATTCCGCCGCCCGATAAAGAAGCTCGGGCAGAAATCCTGCGATTGGAATGCCGACAGAAACCGGTTGCAGATCTCGATTATGATTATCTCGCAAAATTATCGGAGGGGTACTCTGGGGCAGATATTAAAGCGGTTGTCGATCTGGCTGTTGAAAGCAAATTGCAGGAAGCAATGAAAGCAGGAGAATTAAAGCCGCTTGCCACAAAAGATTTGAAGGCAGCCATCAAAAAACATCGACCGACCATTAAAGAATGGTTCAGCACCGCAAAGAATCACGCGATGTACGCCAACGAAGGCGGCATCTACGACGACATCCTCAAGCATTTCAAAATGTAACGGTGCTCCTTCAAGAACACGGACAGCCTCTCTGGGTTGAGGCTGCCTAACGCCTGTTACGGTGCGAGTTCTTCCCACAGTTTTGCACTGGCGAGTGTGCCGCGGTAGAAGTTTTCCAGGAGAAAATGTTCGTTGGGGCCGTGCAGGTTATCGCTGTTTAATCCCCAACCAAGCAGCAACGTTTCGACGCCGAATATTTCCTGGAATGTCGCAACGACCGGGATCGATCCCCCCTCACGAATAAAGACGGGTTCGGTCCCGAACGCATGGTGAATCGCCTGGCTGGCAGCTTGGAAATACGGTCCGGATGTATTGAAGAAGATTCCTTCACACCCATGAAAATCGGCGAATTCCATCGTCACACTAGCCGGGCAGATGCTTTCAAGATGCGATTTGAGGGTAGCCGTAAGCTGGGCAGCGTTCTGATTGGGAACCAGTCGGCAGGTGATTTTTGCAGTCGCGGTTGAGGGAATAATCGTCTTGGGGCCTTCGCCGCTGTAACCCCCGAAGATCCCATTGATGTCGAATGTTGGTCTGGCCCAACGGCGCTGGGTTGTGGAATAACCTGCTTCACCCTGCACCGCGTTTATCCCCAAATTATTCATGAACTCTGCTTCATCGAACGGAAGCTGCGCGAACTGTTTCTTTTCTTCATCACTCAATTCGAGAACATCATCGTAGAAACCAGGGATGAGAACTTTCCCGTTATCATCTTGCAGGCTGCCGAGCATTTTTGTCAAAATGTTGATCGGGTTGGCGACCGCGCCTCCGAATACGCCGCTGTGCAGGTCTCTGTTCGGGCCGGTCAATGTGACTTCACACGCCAGAATTCCACGCAAGCCATAAGTGATGGCAGGCAATTCAGGAGAATACATACTGGTATCGCTGACGACTGCGATATCACAGGCGTACTCTTCTTTTTTTTCTGCCAGAAACAGATCCAGATTGTTGCTGCCAACTTCTTCTTCCCCTTCAATGACAAAGATGACATTGACTGGAAGTTTCCCCGTTGTTTTCAACCAGGCTTCAACAGAAAGCACGTGCGTCAGCATTTGCCCTTTATCATCGGTGGCGCCGCGAGCATAGATTTTCCCATCGCGTACTTCCGGCTCAAAAGGGGGAGAGGTCCACAGCTCAAGCGGATCGGGCGGCTGCACATCGTAATGTCCATAAACAAGAACGGTCGGTGCTCCTGCCGCCCCGTGCCACTCGCCGGTGACAATGGGATGGCCTGCTGTAGGATGAATTTCCGTCTTCAAGCCAGCTGCAGCAAGACGATCCCGGACAAATCCCGCCGTCTGTTTCATTACTTCCAGACAATTTGAATCTGCACTGACACTTTCGAAACGCAAAAACTGCTTCAGGTCTTCAAGTGATTGATCCCGGCGATCCTCCAGAAAACTTTTGATCGTGGAAAACATAAAAATAAACCTCCTGCGGTAATTCTTGAAAAACTGGCTTAGTATCGCTTGAACAATAGCTGTCGTAACCTCGATGTTCTGTTTTTTTGGCTGAAGGCCAAAATCATCATAGCCTGGGGCAACGCCCCAGGAACAGATGAGTCGTCAACCTTTTGGCTGAAAGCCATATCCAATGCCTTTGTTTATGGCTTTCAGCCAAAAAGAGTAATCAAACAATTTTACCTGGGGCGTTGCCCCAGGCTATGGTGAAAGAGGCCTTTGGCCAAATAAAACAGATGAAACTGGACAGTAATTGTTCGAGCGATCCTTAACGATTAGTGGTTAAACAAAAACTCTTTCGTACTTATAATGGCCCAGAAGATGTCTTCGACCACTGCCTGTTCGTCGCCTGTGCCAACATCGGGGAGCATTTTGAGAAGTTGCTCTCGTTCTCTGGCAGTCGGAAATCGTGAGACCGAACAGAGATAAATCTGATCAATC
>JAJRTM010000456.1 GCA_024278285.1 Planctomycetota bacterium | reverse complement strand
TCTCCTGCACGCCGCCCCACTTCTTCAAAAGGAATCGCAAGTAGTGGAACCTTTGTTCCAGCTACCGTTCGCGAACAACAAACAACAGGAATGCCGTGTTGTTGCAGTTGACGAATATGATAAACTGGAGTTTCAACATTCGTAGGCGGCACAATCGCCACACCAGCAACGTTCAAGTCAATCAATTGCAGGATTGAGTTCCCCTGTAATTCAATTTGATTTCTTGAGTTGCAGACAACGACCTGGTGATGAAGCTCAGCAGCCGCTTTTTCAAAACTTCTTTGAAAGGAGGGATAAAAAGCAGCTTCGGTTTCAGGAACAATCAACGCAAAAAGAGCCTGCTCGGTAGCCAGTTGCTCCTTGGCATTTTTATTGACAAATGTCCCTTTTCCATGAATTCGGTTGATCAAGCCGTCCTGCTCTAAACAGGCCATTGCCTGCCGAACGGTGCTTCTTGCAATGTGAAACTGCTCTGCGATCCGGTCCTCTGGCGGTAACGCTTGCCCAGGCTTGATCGAACCAGTCTTAATTTCAGAAGCCAAGAAATCTCGCAGCACCACATACTTAGGTCGCCCCGACAAATCTCCCTGTAAGTCTATTTCTCCCATGGTATTATTGTCGAGAAGATTGTGCATGAGAGAGAAATGGCAGCGTCTATTGGTACGTACAACATATTGATAAGATTGGCTCCAGCATTACAGCATCTGACTATATCTCTTATTTCTACCGACTGCAACGGATAATATTTATTTTAATTATTATTGGTGTTGTATGGTACGTATCACTTGATAGGTTCTATCGATTATCAGTAGCTTTTTTGTTAGCTCTTCATTTGAAACTTGGTAACAGAAGGAAGCCAAAAAATGACAAAACTAAATTCGTTGGGCAGATTCGGTTTGTGTGTCGCATTCGTTGCGATATTTCAGTGCAATTCAACACAGCAAGTGAAAGCTGCGGAACCGGCCAAAGCAACTTTGATTGAAGTCAAAAAAATCTGGGACAAAGCACCACATAATGCCTTCACAGATCTCATTCGCTTCAAGGGAGAATGGTACTGCGTCTTTCGGGAAGGGAAGGCTCATGTTTCCCCCGATGGTGCATTACGCATTCTAAAATCTTCTGATGGGAAATGCTGGGAGTCTGCTGCACTGGTTACTTCAGATAAAGACGACTTGCGCGACGCAAAAATCTCGATCTCTCCAGAAGGGAAATTGGTATTGGCTGGAGCGGGCGCACTTCACCAACCAGCGAATGCGAAGCATCAAACTTATATCTGGTATTCTGATGATGGAGCCAACTGGTCGGAAGCAATTCCGATTGGCGATCCGAACTATTGGATTTGGAGAGTTGTCTGGAATGGCAAAACAGCATACGGCATCGGCTACAAAACGGTGAACCCACGTGGGACACGGCTTTACAAAAGTGAAGACGGCAAAACATTTCAGACGGTTGTTCCAGAATTGGAGCCCTCTGGTTACGCCAACGAAACAGCCATCCACTTTGAACCGGATGGAGCCGCCTTATGCGTTATTCGACGCGACGGAAAACCGAACGATGCCCTGCTGGGAAAATCATCAAAACCGTACACCAAGTGGACTTGGACTTCTCTGGGAATGTATGTTGGCGGTCCGCAGATGATCAAACTCCCGGATGGGCGATATGTCGTTGCAGGACGCGATCTGAAAGGTGGAGCCAAAACTAAACTATGGTGGCTTGATCCACAAAAAGCTGAATTGACAGAAATTATCGCCCTCCCCTCCGGTGGCGACACCAGCTACCCCGGCCTGGTCTATCATAACGACGAACTGTGGGTCAGCTACTACTCTTCCCATGAGGGGAAAACGAGCATTTACATGGCTCGTGTTAAACTGCCGAAGAAATGAATCGAAGATATACGCAATCTGAATCGGAAATTCCATCGCCTGGAATTACGAGGCTTCTCGAAATTTCAGCGATGGTTTTTCGATAGTGACCATCGTATTGGGAGGAACACTTTTCATTAAAGAGACCGATGCTCCAATAATTGAATTGGCACCGACAACGGTATTTCCTCCCAAGACTGTTGCGTTGGCGTAAATGACAACACCTTCGCCAATGGTGGGGTGCCGTTTTTGTCCGCGGATCAATTTGCCCTCGCCATCTTTCGGGAAACTAAGCGCTCCCAAAGTAACCCCTTGATAGATTTTAACATGCGGATGAATTTCGCAGGTTTCGCCAATGACGACACCGGTACCGTGATCGATGAAAAACGATTCGCCGATTGTTGCGCCAGGATGAATATCTATTCCGGTTTGCGAATGGGACCATTCAGCCATCATGCGGGGGATATAAGGGACTTTTCGCCTGTAAAGTTCATGGGCGATGCGATGCAAAGTGATCGCTTCCAATCCCGGATAACAGAAAATGATTTCATCCAGATTTGCTGCAGCCGGGTCACCATCAAAAGCTGCCTGAACATCTTTGGCGAGAACTGAACGAAGCGAAGGCAAGCACTTCAGAAAATCAATCGTAATATCCTGAGCTTCCGCTTCAAAATCACGGTCAACAACATTTTCGCAATCGGTTTCACTTTTTGTCATATAATCGTGACGAGAAGCTCTGCAAATTTGCTGAGTCATCCGATCGTGCATGTTATCGAGAATGTCGCCTACATGATAAGTAACATTTCCGAAATGCAAATTCTGCCTGCGCCGATATCCCGGATAGAGAACTTCCTTCAAGTCAGCAATCAACTCGATGATGTCTGAATAACTGGGGAGTGGACAGTGCCCCAAGTGGTTGATGGAACCGATCTCGTGGTAGCTCTGGACAATCTGCTCGGTAATATCCGGCAGAATTTCTTTTCGACGAAAATCACTTGCCATTTCGTAACCTCAGTAACCCCGATCAAAATCTCACATTCAGTTTTATCTACAGCCACTCATCTCGCCTATCGACTACATCCCCTGGCTGCCTGCATCTTCAACCCTGCTCTTACCACCGTTCAACATGGAAAAAGAATCCTTCCCACCAAACATGACCCACTCCACCTATTCTTCCAACTCGCCGCCAGTAGTCCTATTTGTTCTTTAGCCGATTATTACTCCATCAAATAGGTCGTCAACATGCAAAATAATAAGGACATTCACAATTTCAACAGATTTGCAGCTTGGGGGTTACCGATAAAAAGTAAGAGATTTCATTTGGAACCGAAGTTCTTACTGCAAGGCAATTCGCATGAGTCAAACGAACAGTTTAGAAACGCCACAGGTAACTGACGAAATTCATCACTGGGAAATTTACTTTCGAAATGTTGTTGAATCGAAATCTGTCTGCAAAGTTCGTACTTCTCATTTACAGCAAACTGCCCGTGAACGAGAGCAAATATATTTGAAACAGCTCTCTGAAAATGCCCGCTCGATCTTTGCGAGAAGTTCGCTTTCTCAGCGAGGCAATGCGTTTCAAAAACAGGCATTAGAATTGATAAAACTGCGCAGGCGTCTTGCACCGGATGATTCCCCTGTTCATCAGGAAGCAGGCGTTTTTCTGGCGATTGTGCAGATTCATCAAGCAGTACAATCGCTGCTTGGCAATATCGAATCTCTTTTGAAGTTGCATTTTGAGATGGGATTACAAATAAGTGAAGTCCATCGGCTCATTCAGCAAATTCAAAAAGGGAAACCGATTGACAGCAAGGCAATCTTTCCTGTCATTCAAACGATTCGCAGCAGTGCAGCCGATGCTACAATTGCTACCGATGACTGGCTACATCTCTCTCATCAAATTGCGAGTTACGATCTTGGGGAATCAGAAGCAAATGCACTTGCATTGACTGGTGTAATGCAAAGTAGTTACCTGGCTGCAAAAATTTTACGAAAACAGAACACAAAACTGAAAAGCTTAAACGATCAAGTATCACGACTGCACCCGTTTGATGTTCAATTTGAATCGTTTCTTGTCGCCTGTCTTCTGAAAGATGTCGGCACCTGGTTGCAAAAAAACAGAAATCCTTCACCTGCCCGAGCCCATCATTCGGAAATCTCTGCGGGGTTGATTACAAAAGTTACCGGACTACCAGTCGGTGTCATTCGGCTTATCCGCGAACATCACGAATGTATTGATGGTTCAGGTCTTCCCACAGGAATCAGCGGA
>JAJRTM010000455.1 GCA_024278285.1 Planctomycetota bacterium | reverse complement strand
CAGCCGGCTGGTTCCATGAGAGATTTCCTGTGAAGTTAATTATTGATTGAATATACCTGAGTGTAGGGGGCCGCTGTTCGGACCACGATTGATAACAAAATGCTCCTTATGGTCCGCACAGCAGACCCTACATCAATCATCATCCTCTTCTTCAAGTAGATGATCAAACCGCCCCTCTTTTTCCCAGCGGATTCCTGCGATATGTACCATGAGAAGTAAGAAGCCAAAGATCATACAGATAAACATGATAGACATCTTCGCAACTGGTTCGTCTTGAATCGATGCGATTGATTCCACTGCATTGTCTCTGCAGAACATAACAAAAATCACAATCAGAAATACCGGGGTAACATATTTGAGCATGAACTGAACAAAATGGGGGATACGAATGTGTGATCCTTCATGCAGTTCCTTTTCACCCTTTTCTGTCCCAAGAATCCAGCCATACAATACAGCTTGAATAAATGCCAGGATGAATAACGCAACAGTACCAATCCAGAAGTCCATTGTGTTCAAGGCCATTGTGCCTTTTGAAAAATAGACGACAAAACCAGCTCCCATCATGGAGATCAATCCTAAGATGGCCGCTGAAGCGTGGCGTTTTAAGCCGAGTCCTTCTTCAAAGAAAGCGATCACGGGTTGCAGCATCGAAAGGCTGCTGGTAATGGCTGCAATAAACAACATAAAGAACCATAAAAACCCAAACAGTTGACCAAGTGGCATACGAGCAAAGACCTCAGGTAAGGCTATAAACCCAAGGTCAAAAGTTCCAACATGATTGGGGTCGGTAGCAACTGCCCCCAGAAAGATGAATGCTGCTGGTATGGTAATTAATCCCCCCAGACAGACTTCAAAAAACTCGTTCATGCTTGTGGCAGTCAAGCCACTCAGGGCAACATCATCTTTTTTTCTCAGGTAACTGGCATAGTTGATAATGACACCGAAACCGACTGAAAGACTGAAGAAAATCTGGCCTGAAGCAGCCAACCATGTTTTGGGGTCAGACAGTTTTTTAAAATCAGGATTCCACATTGCCCCTAATCCACCAATCACATTCTGATCGGGCTTGGTTGGATCAGGTGTCCCCAGTGTAAGAACACGAATTAAAACGATAATCGCCAGAACTGCCATGATAGGCATTGCAATTCGACAGAAGGCTTCGATTCCTTTAGTTACCCCCCTGTAAAGGAAGAAGAAATTTAATCCAAAGGTAATGAATAAGACTCCCAGAAACCAACTGTGCTCAGCCGTTAGTAGAGAGCCATCACTATTTACTCCTTTGAAGTTAGCAAAGAATACTTTATAATCTCCCGGATTGTTTTCAGGCATTAAGGAACCATCAAGGTAGCTAATTGCATACCCTAAGCACCAAGCTTCTATTACAACGTAGTACATATAGATGATAAGCGGAATCAGCAGGCCAATGGTTCCTAAATACCGCGCTTTGGGAGTTTTGCAAATGACAGAAAAAATTCCTGGTGAAGAATGGAAACCGCGAACGCCGCCGTATCGCCCCATTGTCCATTCGGCCCAGCAGAGGGGGATCCCCAGCACCAGAAGTGCGATGAAATAGGGGATCATAAACGCGCCGCCGCCGTTTTGGGCGACTTGACCGGGGAAGCGGAGAAAGTTCCCCAATCCGACCGCAGAACCGGCTACCGCCAGGATCACACCGATTCGCGTTCCCCAGTTTTCAGACTTGCGCATACATATCTTCCTGTTCACTACGATTTCATATCGAATTCACTTGATATTGTGGAATTTATCAGATCAAGCCGCTGGACGGAACTCTGTCCGAAAGATAACTGAAAGATATTTTCGCAATTGCAGTTGTTTTAATTGTTGATTTTACTACAATCAGTGTGAGGGAAACGTTCTTTCTGGCTCTTTTCAGTGGAAAAACGGCAGCTCTATAAGTAAAGTAATCGACTATATGGATACAAATATCGCTAATACTGACCGGCAATTTCTGGCAGATCTTCACCGGATTGGCTCTGCAACTGTTCCTGAACTCTGTTCACTGGAAGGAGTTACGGCGACCGCAATACGTCAGCGACTACTGCGATTGCAGGCGGCGGGGCTTATTTCGCGTGAATCTGTCCGGGCAACTCGCGGGCGGCCTCATCATGAATATCAGTTGACAGAAGAGGGGCAAAAACTACTTGGGGATAATTATGTCGAACTGGCAACGATCCTTTGGGAGCAACTCAGTTCAATTGAAGATGAGCAAATCAAGCGGTCCGTGATGGCTCAACTGCGAGACACATTAGTAAAGAGGTATGGCGAATCAGTCGAAGGGGAGGGGCTTTCGGTTCGGTTAGAGGAATTGAAAAGTGTCCTTTCCGAACATGGTTTTAATGTCGAAGTTGGTCAACGTGGAGATCAGTGGACTTTAGTGGAGCGGAATTGCCCGTATCACGATCTGGCAAGCCAGAATCGTTCGATTTGCGACTTGGAACATGAAGTTTTTGAAAAGATTCTTGGTGTTCCCCTGGAGTTAACCCAGCGATGTGTGGATGGT
>JAJRTM010000454.1 GCA_024278285.1 Planctomycetota bacterium | reverse complement strand
TTCGTTTCGTCTGTTTCGTTGGTTTTATTTCGTTTCGTAGATCGCTGATAGGTATTTGAATTGCAGATTTCACGAATCAGTTGACGCGAATCGTAACCAGAATCTGTAAACTTTTTTGCTAATGCTTTGAGCAGTTCAGGGTTGGTTGCAGGGTTACTGACACGAATATCATCCACAGGATCAATAATTCCGATACCGAAATACTGCTGCCAGATGCGATTCACAAAGTTCTCTGCAAAGTACGGGTTCTCCGGAGAAGCGAGCCATTTCGCCATGATTTCTCTGCGGTCTTTCCCTTTCACATCGGGTTGTCGTCCCCCCAGGAAAACGGGGACAGCATTTTTTTTGGTCACTGGGTGACGGACTTCTCCGCTGCCTCGGTTATAAATAATTCGCTCGCGATAATCTTCAGCTTGCTTGCGACCAACCTGAGAGAAGAACGCAGCGAAGTTGTAATAGTCATCCTGTGTCCAACGATCAAACGGATGATTGTGGCATTGTGCACATTGAATCCGCATGCCCATGAAAGTTTGTGCGATATTCTCAGCGACTTTCAGGTTATTTGTTTCCAGTTCGTAATAATTAGTGGCAGGTTCACTAAATGTTCCGCCGGTGCTGGTGAGCAAGTTAACAACCATCTTATCAAGGGGAACATTGCTGCCAATTTGATCCGCCAACCAGTTGTAGTACAAAACAATTGCTTTGTAACTGACGCGATTACTGGATCGCATCATCAGCCATTCTGCCCATTTAGAAACCCACAACTCAGTGAATTCTTTTTTCTGGAGCAGTTCATCAATTAACTTTGCTCGTTTATCGGGTGCCTTGTTTGCAATGAAAGTTTCAAATTGCTCGCGATTAGGCACCATGCCGACCATGTCGATATAAATTCTACGAACAAAGACTTCATCTGAACAAATCGTAGAAGGGGTCATGCGCAGTTTTTTCAGCTTGAGCAAAACAAGTTCATCGACATAGTTGATCGTTTTTTCTTTAGTCGGTTCAAAAACCAGTCCTTTAGGCAGAACAATAAACTGAGACCCAACAGTATGGGAAGCAAAACGAGCCATGATGAAAGCTTCGCCGCGTTTCCCGGCAGTAACCATTCCGGTCAGCTTGTCGATTGTTGCAGAGTTATCATTGCTCGATTGAAACAGTGCCAGGTGCGTGACATCGCGTTCGGTTCCATCAGTAAAGTGAGCAACAACGGTCATCTGTTGAGTGGAGCCTGCCCCATCAAGAACCGCTTGCTTGGGATAGACATTCACGGCATCACAAGTGGGAATATCAGCAGGGTCTTTGGGGCAACTGGTGGCAATCCATTCGATAATATCTTTACTGTATTCGGAATCGATATCGAAACATTTGCCGCCTGTATGAGGAACGGCACCGACAGCTTTTTCGACCATCAGACTGGCCTTGGGAACTGCAAGGTTAATACGGCGTCCCAATTGTTCGCGTGTAATTCGGTAGAGGTCTCCATCAGGATCGAAGCCGAAGATGGAAAGATTAAAGCCATCTTTCCCGCGTGCAGAACCGTGACAACTTCCGGTGTTACAACTGGTTCGCATCATAATCGGCATGATATCCAGCTTGAAACTGACGGGACGAGGCGTTTTCGCTTCGGCAACGCTAATCGGGATTTTAACTTCTTTTCCGCCATAACTACATTTGAGCTGTGCTTGACCATCTGCCAGAGGATACAGAACTCGTCCATCGATGCGGACACAAGCGGCACCTTCCAGAGCGAATGCTGTCTGGCTCGTTACTTCTTCTGTCACACCATCGGCGTAAATGGCCTGGATAACCATCGACTGACGATCTTTCGCCGTCTTCAAATTGACTGCGGGAGGGTAAACACCCAGCTTGACAATTGTCCGATCAGCAGCCTGGGCAGAACCCGTACATAAAACCGCCAGGCAAGCCACCGCGGAAAACATCGCAAGTCTAGCAAACCGAGTAATAAGTACAGGTCGAATCATTATCGATCTCATTTTTTCATCCTCTTCAAATATTCACAAACAACTATTGAATAACGAGCCGGCTGGTTTGCCTCAAAAAAATAGTTACAGGCAACTGGTGTTATTCAGGAGGGTTATTTTGCATTCTCTCGTATCGCTTTTTGCTGCTCTCGGAGCATTTCAAGCCGCGAAAGAACTTTCTTTTTCGGTGCTACGGCAGCGACCTTCTTGGGAGCCGCTTTCTTCGGGGCTGCCTTCTTAACAATTTTGGGAGCCGGCTTATTAAGCCGTAAACGTCCGGTTCCAATGTTATGCAGAACCGGTTCGCCATTTTCCATCACAGTAATGCGACAAAATAGATTCTTATGTTCTCCCAGTGGCGATGTTGCATCGGTCTTAATCGGAAAGACAACTTCTTTTGTATCCTTCGTAATTTCCTGTGGAACGGTCGTTACTTTATTAGGTAAACCAATCAGTTCTACTTTAGCCTTGCCTTCAAATGGTGTCACATTTTCAATTTGAATAGGGAATTCGAGGCTTGAACCTCGTTCCACCGCGGAAGTGACATATTTCAGTTTCATGTATTGATCAGCAACCCGATATTTCACGAACGGAGTGCAAATTTCGATATTCGCATTGCCGACCCTGGCTATTGCCCGGACGGTAATATGCGATTCTCGAATCGGAGCATTGCCCGAAGCATTCATCGGGATGAGCGCTTCGTTTTTTCCTTTGACAATTTTAATCGAACGGCTCGCATTGACACCGGGAGGGGTTTGCAGAAGGAGCAATTGAATATCGGCATCGAAACCTTCATCGCGTGTTGCAACAACTCTCAACTGCATCGACCCGCCGCGTACCACTGGTGCTTTCGGTTCAATAATTTTCACATCAAACGGAATGTGCTGAGTGGTGACAATCGGAATGACATCGAAGTTTTCTTTCCAGATATAATTGTTCTGGTTGCGCCCGCGAATTCGCATATGCTCCTGAACAATCCTGGCTGTTACGATTTGCTTGGCGTTGCCCGGATTAACCCACGTTCCTGTCACTGTTGCAAACTTAGCCCCCAAGGGAGATTTTGCGGGAGCATGAAACATGATAGGCACGACGCCATCTTTCGCCCAGGTTTCCGGAGCTTCGATGGTGACACCTGCCGGTAGATTGCTTGCAGTAAAAGTGACAGCGCCTCCAAAGTTTTCGCGTTTCACACTGGCTAAAAATGCCACGCGGCGACCTTCCGGGATTTCCACATCTGGCTGAACGTAACGGGTGACTT
The DNA here is from genome assembly GCA_024278285.1 of Planctomycetota bacterium. GTDB lineage: Bacteria > Planctomycetota > Planctomycetia > Planctomycetales > Planctomycetaceae > Rubinisphaera. The sequence goes on along the minus strand of JAJRTM010000454.1, from coordinate 2,612 downwards.
CGTTACTGGTGATTGTCATCTTGGGAGTGACAGGCGTAACTTCAATGCGGTAGTAATAATCGGGACCACCTTTACCAAGTTGATCAATCACTTTAATGAAGTAATCTCCATCAGCAGGTGCCTTGAAGCGGACCCAGCTATCGGGACGCTTGCGGTCGTCGTCACCAGCAAGCCTGCCCCCTTTGGCATTATAAACATTAACAACAGAATCGATGGAAGAGCGAACTCGTCTAGCGATCACATCGATATCGACCTGCTCGTTTTTCTTCATCGTCACCTTGAAATAATCGCTGTCTTCAGCGGATGACAGGTATCCATTGGCAGCCGAGGGGATTGACATCACGGTTGCTTGAGCAATCGTTTCATTCGGTTCGACTTCAATCACATTATTCAAAGACGAAACCCATAACGGATTCCAGGTTGGTGTGAACAGGTTATTACTCTTGGCAAAAATCCCAAATTCAAGTGGCTTCACAGAAGGAATCGTAACTGCCTGCTCAAAATCGCCAGCGACATCGCCCAGCAATTTCACTTTAAGAACTTCTCCCGGCTTTCCTCCCGAAGGAAGTGTTCCGACCGGTCGAGCAAAATTGCCGATATGCGCCCGATACAACGAAGCTCCATGTCCGCCGTAAGAAGCATCTCGCACCAATATATAATAGGTGCCGTCTTCAGGAACGATGATGGAAGCAAAGCCATCTTGCCGAGTTAATGCACGATCATCACAGGCATCCAGTTCGAATCGGCTCGCATTCATAATCGCGACATACGGATCAAAAAATGTTCCGCCCTGGTAGTACGTTCCCATACGGAGTCCTTCGACTTCGATGGTTAACCGCTCTCCTTTTTTAGCTTTCACAGCAAAGTAATCGACATCTTCCCGGTCAATACGACCATGAACCGTCACATTAATTTCTATGGTCTGGGGAGTCGTAAAATCGGTATTAGGCTCTTTCTCATTAACAACGGGATAAGCCCCGACGAAGAAATTAGCTAACTTGGAAATACCAGATTTCGTTCTGATGCGCAGGCGATGTGTCCCCAACACAGCATTCGGGAGCACTTTTACCTTGACGGTAATCTGCTTTCCTTTTTTGTCTTTGAGAACGGTCAGTTCCGAAAACTGAAGGCCGGGTTCGTTGCACAGAATTTCTTCTGCGTCATCAAGGCGATCTCCGTTGAAGGTGACGACAATTTCATCCCCCAGCTTGGCACCGTAAGGCGTCAGTGTACTTAACTGCGGATCAGTCGCGTGAACTTGCTGAGTTGCCAAACCTGAAAACAAAACCAGGCTGACAGTCATACAAAACAGAAACGATGCAGAACGAAATTGTAAAGTCGGTAATTGACTCCACATGAGCAGTCCCCCTTTAGCTCACGGAGATAGTTGCAGCAGTCAGATTTACTTACAGTCTCCCTCCCGCGAAGCCCCCGCTTCACAGGTACCATATAATCTAACAGATAAAACAAGCCTGTCTATAAAGATCGATATATCCACAAAACCCTTACTGAATCACTCTCGATGATTCAGAAGGGGTCTTTATTTACGAATTCAAGCAAGAATCTCTTTGATGACTTTCCCACCGTTCACAATTTCGATGGGGCGATCACCCGGTGCCATGATTTCTTTGTCGGAGTTAATTCCCAAGGTATGATAAACCGTAGAGAATAGATCCTGACAACCAACGGCGTCTCTTTCCGGTTCAGTCGCGGTCGCATCCGAGGCTCCATGAACATAGCCCCGTTTTACTCCACCACCAGCCAGAACAACACTGAATACTTTTGGCCAATGATCGCGTCCAGCATCTTTATTCATTTTTGGTGTTCGACCAAATTCAGAAGAGACCATCACAATTGTACTATCGAGCAAACCTCGTTGATCCAAGTCAGTAATCAATTGAGAGAAAGCTTGGTCAAACGGAGGCATCTGACTTTTAAAGCCAGCCACGATTCTGCCGTGCATATCCCAGCCACCGTAAGTCAGGTTGACCAGTCGCACACCCGCTTCAACAAGCCGGCGAGCCATCAACATGCGAGCACCAGCGGTGTTGCGACCGTAGGCATCGCGAAGTTTGGCGTCTTCTTTATTCAAATCAAATGCTTCACGTGCCTGTGGAGAGCTGATCAGCTAATAAGCTCGCTCGTAGAACGTATCCATTGCAGAAAGCTTGTCAGATTTTTCCAGTTTTTGGAAGTGATCGTTAACTGCTTCCAGTGCACTTCGGCGAGTCGCAAAACGCGATTCATCAATCCCTGCGGACATATTCAAATCACGTACTTTGAAACCACCACTTGCAGGATCGGAACCTAAACTAAACGGAGCAAACGAAGAACTGAGATACCCCGTTCCCGCAAACTCGTTCGGCTGGTTTGGAATGCAAACATAAGGCGGCAAATTATTTCTCGGTCCAAATTGCTGGCTGATAATCGTCCCAATACTTGGAAACTTGAGCGCCGGACTCGGACGATACCCGGTAAACATGTTGTGCGTGCCACGCTCATGAGCCGCTTCGCCATGACTCATCGAATTGATGATCGTCAACTTATCAGCAATTTGTGCTGTCTTGGCAAGTGTTTCGCCGAAGAGCTTCCCTTCAATCTTCGTTTTTACC
>JAJRTM010000453.1 GCA_024278285.1 Planctomycetota bacterium | reverse complement strand
CTGGAACAAATGCCGCCCCGAACACAGAAAGCGTCCCCCATTGAAGAAAACCTTTGCACAGACAGTAGTTATGAATAATTGAACGGTATTGCGTTTAACGGCAAGCCGAAGGCGACTGCGCAGGTGGACTGGACAATAAAGGCATCTTATTTTAACGACAGGTAGATCGTAATTTTGGAACTCTTGAGTAAAGCATACCTGTCTACGCAGTCGCCTTCGGCTTGCCGTTAAACGAATTATTGTAATTTTACAGAATCGATTGGGCGCAACTCCGCGAAATACAAACTGAAGATACGACAGGTATTGTTTCATCGGTGCTAAAATCGACTCTCCTCAGAAGTGACCAGTTACTATATTACTGCGATTCACACGAATCTTTTTATCAGAAAGAACATCATGAATTTTCCGGCATGGCGTAGACAGGCTCTTGTCTCACAAGCGATATCGGGTCTCTTTTTCATCACGACAACTCTAACGTTTGCTGCGGATCCTCTTTCTGAATTTACAATTCAAACGATTGATCTGAACAACGATCTTGCCCGGCAAGTAATTATTGATCGTGAGAAGGGGCAATACCTGGGACATCCCACGACATGCTTACTGGAAGATGGAAAAACAATTCTTTGCGTTTATCCGAAAGGACATGGACGCGGTCCGATTATTTATAAACGAAGTAACGATGGCGGTTTAACCTGGAGTGATCGGCTGCCAACACCCGCCAGTTGGGCCACTTCAAAAGAAGTCCCTACGTTACATCGCGTGGTTGATGCTCAAGGGAAAAAGCGAATCATCATGTGGTCGGGGCTTTATCCGGCTCGCCTGGCTGTGACCGAAGATGATGGAGCAAGCTGGAGCGAATTGAAAAAAGTCGGAAACTGGGGAGGAATTGTCGTGATGGGCTTTGTCGAAAAGCTTAAAACACCAGGGAAGTACCTGGCGATGTTTCACGATGATGGTCGCTATTTCACCGCCAACAGTAAGAATAAAAAAGGAGCCGGGTTCACGCTCTACAAAACGTTTTCAACCGATGGCGGCTTGACATGGTCTTTCCCGGAAGCGGTTTATCATTCGAGTGAAGTCAATCTTTGTGAGCCGGGCTGCATTCGGTCTCCCGATGGAAAAAAACTGGCGGTATTGCTGAGAGAAAACGCCAGAAGAAAAAACTCGCACATTATCTTTTCAGAAGATGAAGGAGCAACATGGTCGAAACCGAAACAACTCCCCCTCACTTTGACAGGGGATCGTCATACCGGAAAGTACGCATCAGACGGACGCCTTTTTATCAGTTTTCGATGTATCGCCCCCAGGCAATCTCGAAAAGTGAGAGAATATGAAACCGACTGGGTCGCTTGGGTTGGAACTTGGGATGATCTGGTTTCAGGAAAACAGGGGGAATATTTTGTTCGCCTGAAAGATAACAAGAAAGGATACGATACTTCGTACCCTGGTGTCGAAGTTCTGCCCGATGGAACCATCGTTGTCACCACCTACGGTCACTGGGAAGCAAAGGAGCAACCATATATTCTCAGCGTGCGACTCAAACTTAATGAGTTGGATAAGCTGAAGAAGTGACGCATCAGAGTAGGGTACGCTGGATCATTCGTAGGTTAGGCTTTCCAGCCTGGCAAATGTGATTTCCCCAATAATCACTCTCTGTTTTTCAGCGAACCTTGTACAATTAATTGAAACAGCAGAGGCGTAGGGTACGCTGTGCGTACCATTCTTGACATTTCATGATGAATTGTCATTGCCATTGTAGCATATATTGCCCTTCAAATGCGGTACGCACAGCGTACCCTACGCCGCCTTCGTTTATAACGATTTCAAATAGGCGATCAGGTCGGCGATTTCCTGGTCGGTGCAGTTTTTGAGTAGATTTTCCGGCATCAGGGATGTTTTTAGAACGATCCGTTCTTCGATGTCGCTGGCGTTGATGCGGATTGTCTGGTGGGTGCTGTCTCGTAACAACAGACCATCGATTGATTCGTAAATGATGATGCCCGTATAAGTTTTTCCGGATGCGGTTGCAATCGCCGTCGCTCGGTATCGTTCAGAAACGGTACGATGCGGATCGACAATCGCAATCATTAAATCTCGCAAGGCAAATCGATTGGAAACGCCACGTAAATCGGGGCCGATCGCGGTCCGTCCGCCATGGCATTGACTGCACTGCTCCCTTTTATAAATGCTCGCCCCGCGCGTTGCTTCCCCTTTGTTCCAATCGATACGGCTCATCATTTTTTCTAAATCCACAGGCAACGAATGAGAGACGAGTTTCGATTTCAATGCGGGGAATTGTGTCGATGCCCATTTGATCCATTGATCGGCAATCGCCTGCTTCTCTTGTTTTGATGGCTTCGCTTTGAGCGCGCTTTCCGGGGGCATTGTTTCAAGACCGGTTCCAATTTGCTGGGCTGTTTTGCGGATCAATTTGAGTATTTCTCCCCAGATCGGATTAGCCGCCTGATCGCCAGCGGCTCGGCTTAACAGATTTAATTCCGCTGCTAAAATTTCGGGGGACGTTTCATTCCATTGAGAAATCGCAAATAGGCAGGAAGAAACAACATCCCACTGGACTGCATCGAGTCCACTTAAAATAACCGCGTGATCCTGAGGGAGATTTTTTCGAGCGAGTAAAAGCAGAATGCTCGGTCGTAAAGAATTATCATCCAACGATTGATGAACCAGCGGACTGATCGTTTCAAAAGGTAGCTCTGCCAGCAGCGAAAGTAGATCAGGGGTCAGTTCAGCTTCCTCGCTTTTAACAAGTTCCAGATACCGCTTTAACGCAGCGATTCGTGTTTCCCCAGCCATTTTTTTGATGAATAGAACATGATTTCCACTTCCAAATTTTGGATGACCAAGTAACGAAACAGATAACGCCGGATCCAGTAAAAGAAGTTGATCGTGCAACTCGCTTAATCGTGGATCCCAGTTGCTGTCAACGACGAGTTTTCGGGCTTCAATTTTTTCATCAAGACTGAGTAGTGCCTGGGCAATTTGCTCTGTTTGCGTTTTCGTCCTCACACTCGGCAAGCAGGCGGCAATAATGAGATGATGCAAATCGGAACTCGGATGCGAATCTGGCGTGATTCGCTTCAATATTTTATCAAGCAATTGGACATCCGCACTGTTTAGCATCGCAGCCAACCGCCCCAGTTCCCAAT
>JAJRTM010000452.1 GCA_024278285.1 Planctomycetota bacterium | reverse complement strand
GAATAAATATCATGTTCGAGACGGCTCAGTAAATCTTGCCATCGACCATCTTGAGGCGTTATGAGTTCAATTTCCATTCTGTGAATCAATTATCTTTGTAATTTGAGAGTCTGTATTGTTGTGTCAGCAATGTGGGACACCCACTACATGAGTGGTCGGGGAGAGGTACGCGATGTCCTGAACGCGATCCATTTCGAAGGGGAGGAGATGATTGTTGAAATCTTCAAGAAAATTTTCCTCGGCATCATCTTTTCTGGTATGCAGCACTAAGAGCAGGATCGATCTTTTCCATTAGATTGAATGTCCAATATGGATTTTAGGATCTTATCAATGAAATGCTGCGAAAAAGTGGCAGGATATTTCAACAGAAACAACCAGGTTAGCGGTTTGCATCATTTTAATAAATTTCGTGTTACGTCCAACAAAACAGCAACCGCATAAGCATGTATAATGCTCTGAAAGGCAATCGTCAGAAATTTATGACGATTGCTGTCCTGTCGTCAAGACCAAAACGTCACCACTCGATTGCGACATTGCGATGGAGTGATGTCGTTTTCGCTAAAATAAGCGAACCGATTTGTCTTGAGAACCCTCAATTCATTCAATAACTGTGGCGAATGCGATTTGCACTGTTTGTAATGCCTATTACAATGCACGAGAATTATTAGAATATTGGGTTCCGGAAATAAGAAGAATAAATATGTCACGTCGAATTCTTGTCACCGCTGCGTTGCCTTATGCGAATGGACATATCCATCTGGGGCATCTGGTGGAATACATCCAAACCGATATATGGGTTCGTTTCCAGAAATTGCGAGGCAATACGTGTCGATATTTCTGTGCAGATGACACGCACGGCACCGCGATCATGATTCGCGCCCGGCAGGAAAAACGGAGCGAAGCAGAAATGATCGCAGAAATGAAGGAGGCTCACCTGGCTGACTTCACCGGTTTCGATATTGAATTCGATAACTACGGCAGCACCAACAGTCAGGAAAATCTGGATGCCTGTAAAATCATCTGGTCTGCACTTCGAGCCGCGGGGCTGGTTTCGGAAAAGGATGTGACACAACTTTTCGATCCAGAAGCAGGCACCTTTCTGGCAGATCGGTTCGTCAAAGGAACTTGCCCAAAGTGTGGCGAGCAAGATCAGTATGGCGATAACTGCGAAAAATGTTGTGCGACCTACAGCCCGAGTGAGTTAGTGAATCCGGTCAGCACGCTTTCAGGAGCCAAGCCGGAAGAACGGACCGCTTCCCATCTGTTTGTGAATATCGAAAAGATGCACGACTTTCTCGAAGAATGGACACAATCGGGCGAGCATTTGCAAACGGAAGTCGCCAATTATCTTAAAGGACAATTTCTGGGAGAACCACTTCGCGATTGGGATATCTCTCGACCGGAACCTTATTTCGGTTTTGAAATCCCCGATGCTCCTGGTCATTACTGGTATGTCTGGTTCGATGCACCGATTGGTTATATCGGTTCCACATGGGAGTGGTGCAAGAAAAATGATGAGGGGCTTTCCAGATACTGGCAAAGCAGCGACACCGAAATTCATCACTTTATCGGTAAAGATATCACTTATTTTCATACACTGTTCTGGCCCGCGATGTTAAAAGTGGCTGGTTTTAACTTGCCGACGAAAGTGCATATTCATGGATTTTTGAATGTCGATGGCGGAAAAATGTCCAAAAGTCGTGGGACATTTATCATGGCTCGCACTTATTTGAATCATCTCGATCCAGCTTGTTTACGATACTATTTCGCCTCGAAACTGAACAGCAAACTGGATGATATCGATCTGAACTTGCAGGAGTTCACCGATAAAGTGAATGCGGATCTGGTTGGGAAAGTCGTCAATATCGCCAGCCGATGTGCTAAGTTTATCAGCGGGAAAACACTCAGCGATGTTTATCCCGATGATGACGGGCGTTTCCAGCAAGCGGCAGAGGCGGGGGATCGCATTGCAGAACTTTATGAACAGTGTGAATATTCACAAGCGATGCGGGAAATTCTGCAACTGGCGGAGGTCGCGAATAAGTTCGTCGAAGATTCACAGCCGTGGTTGTTGCGTAAAGAGGAAGAAAAACAGGAAGAGTTACGTGATGTCTGCACGATTGCCTTGAATTTATTTCGGCAAGTTGTCATTTATCTCTCTCCGGTTCTGCCAGAACTGGCGAAGAAAACGGGCGAACTGCTTAATGATATACTTTCTAGTTGGGAGCAATCGAAAACCCCACTCACGGGTAACGCAGTCAATAAATTTTCACACATGATGAAACGGATCGAAGAAGAACAGGTACAGAAAATGGTCGAAGAATCTCGCGAAGCACAACCGAATGAAGAAACCACTGATAGCCAGGACGCTCCAGCAACCGCAGGGGACTGGGACGATTCTGCCCAGCCACTGGTTGATGAGCCGATGTCCGAAGAGTGTACGATCGACGATTTTATGAAAGTCGATTTACGTGTCGCAAGAATCGTCGAAGCGAATCATGTCGAAGGAGCCGACAAGCTGCTTCAGTTAACTTTAAGCTTGGGCGGCGAAACAACACGCAATGTCTTTGCAGGCATCAAAGCAGCTTACGCGCCGGAAGATTTGGTTGGGCGACTTGTTGTTTGTGTCGCTAATTTGAAGCCCCGCAAAATGCGATTCGGCTTGAGCGAAGGCATGGTCTGCGCTTCCGGTCCCGGCGGCAAAGAAGTCTTCCTGCTCACCCCAGACACCGGAGCCCAGCCCGGACAACGTGTGCATTAATCATAGTGCTTTTTCCTCGTTCCCAAGCTCCTGCTTGGGAACGAGAAGAATTTTGTCCCTCCAGGACCGGCAATTTACCTTTGATTGAAAAACTTATGTATAAACTGCGGACCCTGCATTTCACCGCATTGCTGTCTTTTTTTGGGTAAACTTCATGTAAAGATTGCAAGAGTTGGTATTACGAAAAGATTCCTCTTCACAAGCGAGCCGATTGACGATAAATTTCCCCTCCTACACAAAATACGTCTCACCTTTTCCTTTCTAGTAGACGTAACAAACCTACCTTTTTTGTTATTCAACAAACTTTCCGATTCATTCCCTGCCGGTTTTGCTCTTCAGCAAACAGGCAGGAATAATTCGGAATCTACTTTCCCACCTTTGACTACTCGTCGCAAACCGAATTCGTTTTCGATTGATACTCTTCAGTCCTGTTACCATCGGACTGGATGATTGACGAAAAACGAAGGAGAACTGTCGCATGAAACGCTTACGATTATCGCTACTACTTGGCTGCTTACTGGCATTTTCTCAACTCGCCTGCAACCAGGCTCCGGGCAGACATCTGCGATTGAGCCAGCACCGGGCGATGAAACTTTATACTGAGAACCAGCAACTAGCGGGTGAAAATCAGATGCTCGCTGCTGAATCGATGCAGTTTCAACAATCTGCGGGAGCGTTAACTGCAGAACGAGACCAACTGCATCAACAGTTGGATATCGCTAATCAGCGATTGGCTAATGTGAATTCGGAACGTGGCGAGTTACAAAAACGCTATAAAGATTTGCTTGTCAATTCTCGTACCAATAAAAGTCCCTTATCTGATGCAGCGACAAAACGATTCCAGGAGCTAGCTCGCAAATATCCTGATTTTGAATTCGATCCGCATACCGGCGTCAGTAAATTTCATTCTGATATCCTGTTCTCTTCAGGTAGTGATCGTTTGAGAGAATCAGCAAAACCACTATTGAATGATCTGGCTTCGATTATGAATGATGGGCCAGCCAAGCGTTTGAATTTGCTGATCGTGGGGCATACCGATGACCAACCGATTGCCAAATCAAAAACTCATCATCGAACCAACTGGCATCTTTCCACCGACCGGGCCGACTCTGTCGTGCTGGCGTTAACCAAAGCAGGCATTGTTGATCGACGCCTGGGAGCAGCCGGCTACAGCGAGAACCAACCCGTGGTTCCGAATACCGACGACCAGGCACGCCAGCGAAACCGCCGCGTGGAAATTTTTGTTCTTGCTCCTGATGCAGTCGTCGCAGGCTGGGATCCGCATCAGGTAAGATAAAAAGTCATTCCCCGGGCATGGATGCCCAAAACGGGAATGCAAATGGATAAGCGGCAGGAGTTGCACGGAAGCAACTCCTGCCGCTTTTTTTATTATAACGCAAGTGCACCAGTACGGCAGGTTGGGCGTGAACCACGCTTTAGTATATTATCAATGAAATGTTGCGCATAAGTGGCAGGATCTTTTCAGGCGAGCCGGGGGTGTTAACCCCCTGGTAACTCTGCTGTTACATCTCAGCAACCAATTGGCACTTGAAAGTTACCAGGGTCATCACTGACCCGGCTCGCCTGAAACTTGTTTGGCTCCGGATATGCCGGGTTAGGGGTGGATAGAAATGCGATCATTATTGGGATCAGTTGCACGCGGCGCGTGCCGACTGTACATGCCTCTTTTACTTCTTGCAGATTCGAATATTGAGCCAAGCTTCTTTTCAAATAACTTAGCGAAATATTTGGCTCCCGCTTTTGTGAAATGCCGGCAGTCTTGACTAATAAATTTATTGTCTGGAGTAAAAACGGGGACCGTTTTATTATTATCGATAATTTTTTCGATATAATTAATATATCTCCCTTTCCATTCAGCAGACAATTCTTCATTCCTTTTCCAATACCCCTTGTCCATTAGAGTTCTTTGCTTGAAGTAATTATTTCCTCGATAGTTGTAAAAGATGCCTGAGCTGGTGCCGTAGTTTTTAGTGCCGACCACAAAGAGCTTGGAAATATCTAAACCTAGTTTCATTACATCTGATTTATTTGCGGTTGAATAAAATATGATATCTGCATCTTGCGCCCTCTGCTTTAGCTCTTGATGATCAAAAGGGCGAATAATATAAGAGATATCCAGGTCATCCTTGTACTTTGATTCGAGTAAGACATTAACCCAATCTCTTGCAAAGCTATTTCCTATGACAAGAACGCGTATTTTATCACTAATGCCAAAACTCTTGTCGTTCTTAAATACCCTGGTGTTATACTTTGCATTTATATTTCTACTTGCCTGATCTTTTGTAATTCCTAATTCGGGAATATCTTTTAATATCCCCCTCTTCAAATATATATAGAATGCTGTTGAATTTATCACCATAAATGAAATACTTAAAGACAACAGCAATGTTTTGGTACTAATTCGTTTCTTGTTTCTGAATGGTTGTTCGATATATTTCCAGGATAATATTGAAAAAAGCACCGTGACAATGAATATCACAGCCAAGTGAGATGTTTCTAATTCTTGAACGATGAAGTACCGGGAATACGCCAGTAAAACCTGGTGCCACATATATAAGCTGAAGCTTATTAAGCCGGCAAAAACCATTACTTTATTTTTCAAAACAAATGAAGACAATTTACTTTCGTTATTTGATGAGGCAATAATCCCCAGGGTTAATAAAATGACAATTGGCAATAGGGCTTGCTGACTCAGCATAAAGCTCAAGTCAGTAAATAAGACAAAAAGCAAGCCAGCAAGAAGAAGAAAGGAATATCTGTGAACAATTAGCTTATTGTTTAAGCAAATGGCTGCAATGCCTCCAGCTGACAATTCATAAAAACGAAAAGGGATCAAGTAAAACTTTTTGTAGTCGCTGTACGTTGGTGAAACGTATAAGGCGAATGAAGCAACGGTCAGGATTATCAGCATGGGCAAAATCCATGTTCGCTTCTTTTTTTCTACAAGCAGGAGTAACAGTGGGTAGAATAAGTAGAATTGCTCCTCTATTCCAAGGCTCCATGTGTGCATTAACGGTTTATATTCATTAACAACTTCCCAATAATTCTTCGTTGTAATCGCCTGTAATATATTGTTGCTAAATAAATTAGTAGCCACAACTGATTGAGCTAGGTTTTCCAGATCATCCGGTAGCATTGTGGCAATACCAATTATCAGTGAGACAAATGATATGAATAATGCCAATGGTATAATTCTTCTTATCCTCCGGAGATAGAAGTTAACCATCGAGAAGCGATTTTCAGACAATTCGTTATATATTGTTCCCGTGATTAAATAACCACTGATAACGAAAAAAACATCTACCCCAAGGTATCCATTTGGCAGAAATCCGAAATGGAAAAACATGACAGCTAAAACAGCAACCGCCCTTAGCCCATCAATATCTTTTCGGTAGCTGTTAACGCTTGTGTAATTCATTTGCCAGCTTATATATTTCTCAGTAGCTTCAACGATGAAATTCTACTTGTTTGCATGCCTTGCTGTTTTTGGGCCCATTATATGATTCAGAAAATATTTGACGAGATTAATCAGTTGATGTCTAATTCGATCACTTCCTGTTGTATTTCTTTGGCGGTATCGGGGTCGACGTAATCGCTGTGACAGGTGGCTTTATCTTCGTCTGCACCCATTTTCTGTTTTGTTTTTGAGGCGAGTTTGTGGATTTCGTCAGGGCTTAGTACACCACGTTGTTTGAGGATTTCCTGTTGTTCAGGAGAAAGGGCGGCTGTTTTTTTTGCTTTTTCCCAGGCGTAGTTGGCATCTTTTCCGGACGTGAATTCGACGATTTCGCGGGAGATACGGACGCTGCACCAATCGTGTCCGCACATGGCACAAAAGTCGGTATCGACATCGAGGTCTTCATCATGATACGCGCGGGCGACATCGGGATCGAAACTGAGTTCGAAATGTTTTTCCCAATTCAGCGCGGCTCGCGCTTTAGTCAGTTCGTCATCACGGTCACGAGTGCCAGGAATGCCGAGGGCGATGTCTGCTGCATGGGCTGCAATTTTATAAGCAACACACCCCTGTTTAACGTCATCTTTTTTCGGTAAGCCGAGATGTTCTTTCGGGGTGACATAACAAAGCATTGCTGCCCCGTGATAAGCGGCTGCGGTTGCGCCGATGCAACTGGTAATGTGATCGTAACCGGGGAAGATATCGGTAACCAACGGGCCGAGTACATAAAACGGGGCGCCGTGACAAAGATTGCGTTGCAGTTTCATGTTATATTCGATCTGATCAAACGAAACATGCCCCGGTCCCTCGACCATCACCTGCACCCCTTGCTTCCAGGCGCGTTCGGTTAACTCACCCAGTGCACAAAGTTCTGCCAGTTGAGCGAGGTCGGTTGCATCGGCTAAACCGCCGGGACGTAAACCGTCACCAATGCTGAACGTGACATCGTAGCGACGCATGAGCTGGCAGATTTGTTCCCAAAGCACATACATCGGATTTTCTTCGTTATGATCAAGCATCCACTTCGCCAACAGCGACCCACCCCGCGAAACGATGCCGATTAAACGGTCTTTCACATATTGCAAATGATCGTGTAACACCCCTGCATGAATTGTGAAATAATCGACACCTTGCTGAGCCTGATGTTCGAGCGAATCGAGAATGATTTCGTGCGTTAAATCTTCGAGTTTGCGACCGATAATCATCGAATAAATCGGGACCGTTCCAATTGGTGCGGTACTGTTTTGAATGATTGCTTCTCGGCATCCGTCGATATCGCCACCGGTGGAGAGGTCCATCACGGTATCTGCTCCCCACTTCAAGGACCAGTGCAACTTTTCGACTTCTTCATCGGTGCCTGATGAAACGGGAGAGGCTCCCATGTTTGCATTCACTTTAGTCAGCGAGGCTCGACCGATACACATCGGTTCAAGTTGATGCCCCAGATGCACCTTGTTAGCAGGAATGACCATTCGCCCGGCTGCAACTTCGTCACGAATCTGCTTCGCGGTCAAATGAGGTTCCTTCGCTGCGACTCGCTCCATTTCCGCAGTGATCGTTCCAACCCGTGCATGTTCCAGTTGAGTGATTGGCTCGAAATTTCCGGGAGCCTTCCAAGCGTCTGCACAATGATAATTTTGTTCGTAGCCGGGAACTCGTGTCCAATCTTCGGGCATGAAATCCCAGGCGGTTTTTTCAGATGCGGGGGGCATGCCGGGGGTATCGGGGGAAGAGTACGTAAGTGCCCCGTCTGGCCCGGGAGCCAGTTTCGGCGGCAACGCAAAACTTCCCGGATTCGTTCCCAGTCCGTTTGTCGAAGGATTGCTGCCTACGGGAGGCAGTTCATATTGTTTGTGCGAGTTGTGTTGGTTCATTGATGAGTTCCGATGTATTAAAAAAAATCGTTGATTTTGTCAGTTTACATTCAGTTGGAGAAAACCCAGTGCGTATTATAGGACTTTCCACAAGAAAAACAGTCAGAAAGACATTTTTATTCCGGCTGGATGCTATTTGCGAAGATAGATGCAATATTTGTCGAGATACGCTTTGCGATCCTAACCTACTATGATACAGCAAAGAGCGGTAACATTTTGAATAATCAAAGGTTGAAAGGTTAAGAATGAAGGTGGCGTTGATTACCGGGATTACCGGGCAGGATGGTTCTTATCTGGCAGAACACTTGCTCGATTTGGGCTACGAAGTGCATGGCATTGTCCGCCGGGTGGCGTTGGAAGATCCGACGCATCGGCTGCAACGGCTTTCCGGTTTTATTGATCGTTTGCATTTGCATGCTGCGTCTCTGGAAAGGTTTCCGAGTTTGTTCAGTGTCGTTTCAGAAGTGCAGCCCGATGAATTGTATCACCTGGCGGCTCAGAGTTTTGTTTCGTATTCGTTTGATGATGCCTTTTCGACATTTCGAACGAACATCGATGGAACTCATTTTGTTCTTGAATGTGCAAAGCAACTTGTTCCGAAGTGTCGTATTTATTTTGCAGGTTCGAGCGAAATGTTCGGTCATGCGAACGAAGTGCCACAAACGGAAAAAACGCGGTTCTACCCTCGTTCGCCCTACGGGATTTCAAAAGTGACCGGTTTTGATCTTTCTCGCAATTACCGTGAAGCGTACAAAATGTTTGTTGCCTCGGGCATTTTGTTTAACCATGAATCGCCCCGCAGAGGGTTTGAATTTGTGACACGAAAAATCACCTCTTATGTAGCACGTATTAAAAGAGGCGAGTTGAAGGAACTGCCGCTTGGTAATTTAGATGCCAAGCGTGACTGGGGTTTTGCAGGGGATTACGTGCAAGCGATGCACTTGATGCTTCAACAGGATTGTCCCGAAGATTTTGTGATCGCGACTGGCGAAACGAATTCGGTACGAGAGTTCTGCCAACTCGCTTTTGAATTCGCAGGATTGAACTACGAAGATTACGTCGTGACGGACCCTCAATTTTATCGTCCAGCCGAAGTGCATTTGTTATTGGGGGATGCCACCAAATCGAAAGAAATTTTGGGCTGGGAACCGACCATCAAATTCGAGGAACTGGTCGAAATGATGGTGATGCATGATCTGGATCTCTTAGCTTCCTGAAAAGTAACCATTCAGCCCAACTGTAGGGTCCGCTATTGCGGATCACGATGGGAAGTGGATCCCCCTATTTCATGCAGTGGTCCGCGAGTAGCGGACCCTATCAGACAACCTTAATTCTCCTCGTTCCCAAGCTCCAGCTTGGGAACGGACGGCTGGGAAGGTTCTCCTTCCGGTGAGTTTTCATTGTTTTCGATGATTTTCAGTACCGGCATGAAGCAGGGCTGGTAAATTTCTTAAGTTGTTGTCAGTTGTATTGTTGCGCTTTGTTTTATGATCCCCGGTGTGTGCCACGGCTCTGTGAGCCGTGCGAACTGAAAATCAAGCTTGATTTTCAGCAAGATAATCCCACTCCAACGCAACACGGCTCACAGAGCCGTGGCACACGAAACCGCTATTTTTCGCAACAGTTTCTCAACACGAAAATACCCTGACTTCCCCATTTTCTGGCTTATTTACCAGCCCAGCATGAAGCAGGAGCTTGGGGACGAGGAAAATCGTTACCCTGAAAAAATAAATAAACTGGATCTGATTAAGTTCTGGCTTATTTGTCTCTATTTTCTTCATTGATGTGGAATAAACGAAACATTGCCCGTTTCAGACTGTTAAATGCTACAGGCCTTTCACAGTAGTGGCAAGCGGGCCGGGTATGTCTTACAACGTCGGTTTTAATCCGATTTAATGGTCTAACATGGTGGGAGAATGAGATGCGAATGAATCGGTTTGTGGGGTTATTTCTTGTCGCTTTATCGGTAGCTGCCTTTGCATTTGCTGAACCACCAAAGGGGAATAAAGGCCGTGGTCCGGGGGGACAACGTGATGGTGGACAACGCAAAGGCGGGCAGCGAGGCAATCACCACGGCAGGCCCATGGGGCCTCCTGCTATCATTAAAGCGATAGATGCCAACAGCGATAAGAAAATTTCAACGGAAGAAATGGAAAACGCAACGGCGGCGTTGAAGAAGCTCGATAAAAATGGGGATGGTATTTTAACCCCCGATGAATTCGCGTTTCCTGGACATGGGAGACCACCACATGGAAAAGAGGGGCATCATCATGGCTCGCGAGACGGACGCCCGCCGCGCGATGGTGAGCGTCCTCCAAGAGATGGAGACAAGCCACCTCGTGACGGAAAGCCTGGCGAAAGAGGACATCACGGCCCTCCACATGGTCCCGGTGGATTCGCTGATCGCTTCAAAGAAGTGGATAAAAATAATGATGGAAAGATCAGTAAAGAAGAAGCGATTGCACGAGTCAATGAAATGTTCGACAAAGTCGATGCCAACGGCGATGGCCAGATCGAGCAGAGCGAAATTAAAAAATTCATGGGAAAGATGATGCGAGAACATAGTGGTCGCGGTCATCACGGCCCGACAGGCGATAAGAAATCTGATGGCCACAATCATAAACATACACCGCCTTCAGATAAAAAATAAAACTTCTCAGAGACATGCGAACTGTCCTGCTTGACTATGGAAGAACCGACCCGAGCCACTTGGCTCGGGTTTTTCTATTAAACTCTTACCTGTAGGACGAGTGATGTGTCACTCGGTTGGATTTGTTTTTTCTGATAGAACAGCGATTCTTCACGGTGCGACACTTTCAAATACAGGTAAAGCTGTTTACGCAGTCGCCTTCGGCTTGCCATTAAACGAATTCATTTTGCTCCACAGTGGAAAAATGTGTTTTCTGTCTGTAATATCATCGCTTGATCCAATCGAACAATTTTTGATTTGTTCCTATTTACGTGAGATGTCCAGACAAATTCCAAGAGAAAAGATCATGGCTAAGAAAACAATTGCAGATGTTGATGTCGCGGGTAAAAAAGTTTTGATGCGTGTTGATTTCAATGTTCCACTCGATAAACAACAGCAAATTACTGATGACCGCCGCATTGCGATGGCGATTGATTCTATTAAATCGGTCATCAGCAGAGGTGGACAGCTCATCTTAATGAGTCACTTAGGACGCCCCGCGGCTGATGGTTCTGCCGGGGATGCAAAGTTCAGTTTGCGACCGGTTGCTAAACGGTTGGGGGAACTGCTTGATAAACCAGTCGCGTTTGCATCAGATACCGTCGGCGAAGATGCTTCTGCAAAAGTCGCTGCCTTGAAAGATGGAGATGTTCTCGTTCTGGAAAATTTGCGATTCAACAAGGGCGAAAAAAAGGGCGACACCAAGTTTGCAGCCACGTTGGCCGGCTTTGCAGATATTTACTGTAACGATGCCTTCGGAACCTGCCATCGTAAAGATGCCTCGATGGTCGCTGTCCCTGAAGCAATGGGTTCAAAACCAAAAGTTGTCGGCTTTCTTGTTGCCAAAGAAATTAAATATCTGACCGAAGTTATTGCCAATCCACAGCATCCTTTCGTTGCAATTCTGGGAGGAGCGAAGGTTTCGGATAAGATCAAAGTGATCGACAACTTGCTCGACATCTGCGATAAAATTCTAATCGGCGGTGCGATGGCTTATACGTTTGCACTCGCACAGGGTGGTTCGATTGGAAAGAGTCTTGTTGAACCAGATAAAGTAGATTTGGCTAAAGAGTTAATTCAAAAGGGGGGCGATAAACTGATGCTTCCCGCCGATACGCATTGCGGCGACGATTTTAATGCCGAGTGCAATAAGGTTGTCGTCAAAGCAGGAGAAATTCCCGACGATTTTGAAGGTTTGGATATCGGCCCGGAAACAGCCAAGCTGTATGCAGATACCGTTCGTGGTGCGAAAACGGTTGTCTGGAATGGACCGATGGGCGTGTTCGAAATGCCTCCGTTCGATGCAGGCACCAAAGCGGTCGCCCAGGCAATTGCAGATAGCGATGCCATCAGCATCATCGG
>JAJRTM010000451.1 GCA_024278285.1 Planctomycetota bacterium | reverse complement strand
CGGAAAGCCAAAATGCCAAGCCGTAAGCTGCGTCGTGTTGATAATCTTCAGGAACGTAGAGCCGATATTTCTGTTGATGCTCGGCAAGTGTTTTGACAAGCTCTCCCGTTTTCGCTTTCAGTTCCTTCTCAGCTTCCTTCTCAGCTTCCTTCTTTTTCTTCTGTGTTAGGATTGGCAAAGGTAATTGATCGACAAGGGTACCTGGAGTCGCTTCTGTGGTGATTTTTATCTTTTGCGTTTTATCTTCTCGAACAACTGTTAATTCTAATTCTTCGCCGGGCTGCTTGAGGAAAATATGATCCCGAAGTTGATCGTAAGATGTGATCTTCAACTCATCGAGACCAATAATGCGGTCCTGTTTTTTTAATCCTGCTTTTTCCGCAGGCGATCCTGGGAATACATGGCGGATGATTGCACCAGGCGAATCGATTGAAGGGATGCGTTGCCCTAATATTCCTAGCCAGCCCTGCCGAAACGGTTCCAGTTTATCGGTGAGTGTCACACTCAGCTTTTCTGTTTTCTCCCCACGCTTCACAACGAGCGAAACTGTTTCGCCAGCGTATTTTCTGCCGAGTTGCTGTTTAACATTCGCAACCGTTTTAACGGACTTTCCTTCGAAAGAAATGATGCGATCTTTCGTTTTTAGCCCTGCTTCCGCGGCGGGGGAATTCGGGCGTATTTCCTGGAGGACAGGCTCCGCCAGAAACGGAGGCGTTGTCCCAAAACTAACCCCCATCAATCCCGCTTTCAAATCTTTCCCGGTTTTCAACCGATCCAGCGAAACCAACACATCCTGCAGCGGTATCGCAAAACCAATCCCAGAATCGTACCAGTTGACACCTTCTGTCAGGCCTTTTCCTGTTGGCGAAAGCGGCACAAGAATTCCCATCACATCGCCATGAATATCAACAAGTGGGCCGCCATAATTCGCAGGAGAAACCTTGGCATCGGTCTGTAATGCCTTGCCGTCAATCCGTTCGAGCGCACTGATCAATCCCAGCGAGACATTCGGCAGCGGTGAAACGTAAGTTCTTCCGAGCGCGATCGACCATTGTCCCACGCGAATCTGTTTCAAATCGACCGGCTTGGCTGGCGTAAGATTTTGAGCCTCCACTTTAAGTAACGTCAAATTCTTCAGGTGGTCACGAGCAACCACAATTGCTGGAAGTCTTTTTTTACTCTCGGGAAGTGTTACCAGAATTGAAGAAGGGTTTGCTGCAAAATTGAAAGAGCTGGTGATAATGTAGCCATCATTCGAAACAATCACTCCGGTCGTGGGACCGGTATTGGTCAGTTGACCATCCAGAAGATCCAGCCCGCCAATCGTTTCAATTTTGACAATGCACGAAGAAGCTCGAATAACCGCCCGCTTGATAACGGCTTCACCCTGCTCAACAGGAAACGGCGCAGCCAGACTGGTCGATACAGAAGCGAGCAAAAACAACATCGTGAAAAAATAGTGTTGTAGGTCAGGCTGTGCCTGACGAAAGTGGACTCGGCTCATCAATTTGTCTCCGTTCGCACACAATAAAGGCAGCGTAGAACTGAGTAAGCGGCACCGCGTCAGCCACCAGTTACAACAGGCATTCAACATGATTACCTGTCAGACAGAGTCTGACCTACCTGTAACTTCACAATGCAGTTATTTTCCGGCAACAGCAACCGAGGCGTCAAGTCTATTTCAGCAGAAATCAGCATTGCCGAAAGATTTGTTACTCAGCCGAATTGAGAATGGCAGGGACAACGAAATACTTGCCATCGGTCTCAGGAGCATTTTGTAATGCCTGTTCGCGAGGAAGCATTTCTGTAGGTTCGTCATCGCGAAAAACATTGACTACTTCAATTGGATGAGCAAGCGGCTCGATATTTTCGGTATCAACCTGTTTAAGAACCTCGACATAATCGAGAATGCCACCCAGATGCTTTGCCATCTCCTGCAGTTCCGTCTCCGAAAGTTCCAAGTTTGCCAACTGGGCTACTTTTTTAACAGCATCTAAATCGAGATCAGCCATGCGAAATCGCTTTGAGCAAGTACCATCCGTCATTGCGGATTAACATTGATGAGATACCGAAAAAAAGGGTCCGCACAGCGGACCCTGCGTCTGTTTACTAATTGCCTTCGAGTTCCGGCAGTGTGAACGGTTCGCGAATGACTGGTTTTTGAATCAGTCCTGCACGAATCATTCTGACAGGCACCCAGCGGCGAACCACTTTGCCATCTTCCATGACGCGAACCCTTTGCAGGTTCTTGCGGAAATAACGGCGAGTAATTCCGGTAGTTTTCCGACCGTTACCACCCAGGTATTTCGGTTTACCACGTTGAGAAAGTGAGTTTCCCTTGCCTGGCTTGTTATCCCCGTAAAGAGCGATCAACTTTTCTCGCTTGGCTCGTTTGGCTTTTTTATGTGTACTCATTTGATTCAAATCTCTTAAATTTGGTCGTGTCGAGGAGGGTTCTACCCTGTTGTAAAGCGTAATAGTGTAAGAAGTTCGGCAGATTTATCAAGCCCGCATTCCATTACCGTGCCTATAGTTCTTCAGAATGTTAAGAATTTCTGATTGTACGCACTCTATGTAAAAAACCGCCTGAATTCATTCCCAAATCTGCAATTTCGGTCAGTTTTTTATTGTAAAGCCTACACGAGAGGGGCTGTGAAACAGTCAAGACGAATTGTCTGCATATTCCGTAACACTTTTTACAACAATAGGTTAGGAGACTCATCCCCCTCTTGTCCAGATAAATAATTCTCTTTTGGCACGCCCTGTGCATACTATTTCTTTCAGTGGCAAACGAGAGCCACCAAACGACGAGAGACTTTATTAACAGGAAGAATCAAGACGGCAGTTTTAGGAGACGGCTGTTTTGAACATCAAAAAAAAGGAGACGAACATGTTAGTCCTCACACGAAAAAAATCACAACTGATCCAAATCGGCGATAATATTGTCATCAAAATTATCCGAACCAGTCCCGGTTCAGTCAAAATAGGTATCGATGCCCCAAATGATGTACGGGTGATGCGTGGCGAGCTGGATGAAGTTCTTTCACGAAATTATGACGCACCGGTCAGTTCCAAATCGAGAACTTTGGAAAATTCAGCCGTTGCGGAAGAATGCCTGACTGCTTCACCTGCAGAAACGGTTGTCGTAGAGAGCAGGCTTGGCGAACTGGTTGATGATGATGAGCCGATTTGTCTGGCAGACTATCTGGCACAAAAAACGGTCCTGGCTTAATCGTCATTTTGACCTGATCGTTAATTGGAGAATACCGCCTGGCCACTTGGCCGTCGGCGGGTGCGACTCCTCACGAATCGAATGTGAATTCCTCTGTCCGGATGGAAAATGCCCATCCTCGCGGCAAAGCGATTCCCGACCCTGAAAAGCAAAACACCGCGATTTCCGAATCCGGCAGGGGAATTCAATTCGATTTGTCGCACCCGCCGATTTTCTTTTGAAGAGAGCCTGTCCTTATTTTACGATTCTTTTGAACCTCTGAAATGTTGAAGCGGTTGCTGAAGCGGTTGAGTCCATTTGATTGTTTTTCTGGGAGTTCTTTTTCCACAGAATGCCGGCTCCCAATAATCGCGGAGTTTTTGGAATGGAAGTTCAACGATGTAATAAGAACCGGTTGCCAGTAGAATCGTGAATAACACGCCGGCAAGAACTTGTCCTTCCAGCGGAAGTGAAGAGAGCATTCTGCCCGCTGCCAATCCCCAGGCGTGATACAAATACATTGAATAGGAGAGCACGCCCAGAAACCGAATCGGCTTCCAGTTGAGCCAACTCCATAACGGATGTCTGGAAAGAATTATCAGTTGCAACAGCAATAATCCCATCAGAAAAGATTCCACGGTGAATCCTAAACTATAATGGAACGATTGAGGTAACGAATGAACCAGGACAAGTAAACCGAACGGCAGCAGGGGAGCCCAGAAATATCGAGTCATTTGATGGAGCAGAGATTCAAACCATTTTTCATGAATCAACAAGCCGAGTAAGCACCCGATTGCGATGCTGTCAATTCTGGTATCAAAAGCATTATAGAGCCACGCGCGAGAAACAACATCATTCCACGACAGCCAGGATCGCCAGATGCAAACAGTGATAATGCTGATGGATAAAAACCGCATCAAAGAATGGCGACCACGTTTGATGAAGAACAGAAACAGAACCGGCCAAACCAGATAAAACTGTTCTTCTACAGCGAGCGACCAGAAGAAAGAAAAACCGGTTGGCGGATGGTTGTAGAACGCATTGTAATAATTTGCAGTGTAAGTGAATGCAGAAGCGGCATGTGCATAATCAACTGGTAGCCCCAGCATGTTTTTAGCTGCGATTGTGAATAGCAGGCAGCAATAACAGGCTGGCACAATGCGAAAGGTTCTTCGGAAATAGAATCGACGAAACGAAATACTTTTATTCCGCTCCCATTGCCGACAAAGCAGCCAGGAAAACAGAAACCCACTCAAAACAAAAAAGTAGGTCACGCCATCGCCACCAAGATGATTGATACCACCATGATCAAACAAAACAAATAACACTGCAACAAACCGTAATCCATCGAGCGCAGGTAGATGTTTTTGCGCAAAGACATTCTGCATCGCCTCTGGCTGCAGTTCGTGTTCCCCTGAATTCTGGCTATCCATAACAGATCATCATTCGTGCTGATGGCATCAATATAATGAGAGGAAATCACCTCATTACCCAGCAGTTACTATGAATGCAGGAACAACCAGTTGAAATATCCAGACTCGATCAAGAGAATTATTTTCAAGCAGATGAATCTCGATTGAAACGGGTCGTGCCGAATATGTTGGTTTTTCGGGCGAGCAATGATTTCGTCTATACAGATTCATCGAATTCTTTCTTCTCTGCGATTCCCAACAACCTTCACAGAACTATACTATTAACTGCAATCTATCCTGACTTAATAAATTGAAATCCAGCTATTAAGAATCATCAAACATGAATGCCGTACCTATTCCCGATGCGCTTCGCGAAACCATTCAGAAGTATCAACAAGAGCATCTTCTTGAAAACTGGGGACAGCTTGATGATGATTCTCGCCAACAATTATTACGATCCCTTCAGGAGATAGACTTCCCGAATGTTGCGAGTCTGATAGATCTTGCGATCAATAAATCAGCAGCAGATAATTTATCGTCAATCGCAGAGCGTATATCGCCGCTACAGCAAGTCGTGCGGCTTCCTCAAACTGAATCAGACAAACAAACATTGCAGCAGGCGAAACAGCAGGGGCAAGCAATTCTTGATGCCGGGAAAGTCGGGGCGATCCTGGTCGCGGGAGGGCAGGGGAGTCGGCTCGGGTTTCCGCATCCCAAGGGAATGTATCCAATTGGTCCGGTGACGGATCGGTCGCTGTTTCAAATCTTTTTTGAACAACTCGTTTCGCTTTCCAACAGGCACAATGTTTCCATTCCTTACTTCATTATGACCAGTGATGCAACGCATGAAGAAACGGAACAGTTTTTGCAAGAACATAACTGGTTCGGGTACCCGCCAGAAGATGTCTTCCTTTTTCGTCAGGGAAAACTGCCTGCTGTTGATGATGAAAACGGGAAGATTTTGCTGACCAATCAATCAGAAATCGCCATGTCTCCCGATGGGCATGGCGGTTTACTTCAAGCGTTAAAAAAAGCAGGGTTAATTGAGCAGATGCAGCAACGCGGCATTGAATACCTCTTCTATCATCAGGTCGATAATCCCTCGGTTCGTTTATGTGATCCCGTCATGCTCGGTTTTCATGTGCAGCATGAATCTGAAATGAGTACAAAAGTTGTTACCAAGCGAATTCCGCAAGAAAAAGTCGGCATTGTTGCTGAGCTCGACGGAGTACAACAAATCATCGAATATAGTGATCTCGATGAAGAACTCGCAAAACAAAAAGATGAAGCGGGGCGTTTGGTTTATTGGGCGGGAAATATCGCGGTTCATATTTTCAATCGAACGTTGCTCGAAAAACTGACTCAGGCAGGACAAAGCCTGCCGATTCATATTGCCCACAAGAAGGTAGACTATCTCAACGAGAAGCAAGAATCAGCCTCGCCGGAAGAACCGAATGCTTATAAGTTTGAACAATTCATTTTCGACGCGATCCCCCAAGCAAAAAACCCGCTGGTCATCGAAGTAGACCGTGCAGAAGAATTCAATCCCGTTAAAAATGCAACCGGCGAAGACTCCCCGGAAACATCTCGAACCGCTCTGATTGAACAGGCAAAATCTTGGTTGCAACAAGCAGGTTGCGAGACTCATCCGAATGCAGCGATTGAAATCAGCCCATTGGTTGCGTTATCTGCAGAAGATATATTAAAAATGAATCTGCAAATTAAGCAGGGCGACAACGAAATTCTGCTCATTCCAGAATTGAACGAAGATTAGCTGGACAGCGCCAGGTTCTGCTCGTTCCCAAGCTCCTGCTTGGGAACGGACGGCTGGGAAGGTCCTCCTTCCGGTGATTTTTAATTGTTTTCGATGACTTTCGGTACCAGCATGAAGCAGGAGCTTCTGCCCCTTGCGTTCCCAAGCAGGAGCTTGGGAACGAGGAAAAACCCGGAATTGAATGAAGACGCAGGCTAAACAGAGACACCAAATAACGCTCCCACTCCTGCGGTAAGCAGCATCGCGGCTGCTCCCCAGAACGTGATGCGAATGATGCCGGTACTCAGCTTTGCTCCTGCGATAATCGAAGAGAGTGCCCCAAGGATGACAAGAACAACCATCGAAATACCAGAAACAGTTGCGATGATGTAACCGAGCGGAACAAGCAATACTGCCAGAAGGGGCATAATTGCACCAATCATAAAACTGGCTGCAGAAGCAAAGGCAGCTTGAATCGGGCGAGCTTCCATCTGTTCTGTTAAACCGAGTTCATCACGCAAATGTGTTGTTAACGCATCATGGTCCATCAATTGAACAGCGACTTCTCGGGCGAGTTTTTTATCTAATCCGCGCGAGATGTAGATATCGGTTAGTTCATCCAGTTCGAAATCCCAATCGGTTTCCAGTTCTCTTTTTTCTTTCTCGCGATCTGCCTTTTCGGTATCTGCCTGTGAGCTGACCGAAACATATTCGCCAGCCGCCATCGACATTGCCCCGGCGACAAGCCCGGCAACACCAGCAATAACAATGCTTTGGCGAGACGCATCAGCAGCGGCGACACCAACAATTAACGAAGCGGTAGAAACGATACCATCGTTTGCCCCCAAAACTGCCGCTCGTAACCAGCCGATGTTCTGTGAACGATGCTGTTCGGAATGATTTAGCTGATTACCTGATTCGTTCTGATTCATTGTTGCCATTTCGGGATATTTATTTCTTCGGTTTCTCTTTGACGACAACGGTGATTTGTTCTGACCAGGCTGCAAATTTCTCGCTTTTTTCGGCTGCTCGTTTTTCGGTTGATTG
>JAJRTM010000450.1 GCA_024278285.1 Planctomycetota bacterium | reverse complement strand
TGAACTCGCACCGAGAGATTTCAAGATGCCGATGTCTCGTGTTTTTTCAACGACGATCATGTAAAAGATTGCCAGAATTCCGAACCCCGCGACTGCGATAATTAAAAACAGCAGCACATTCAAAATGGCAGATTCAATTTCGACCGCAGCCAGTAACGGCCCCTGTTTTTGTTCCCAGGTTTTAACCGAGAATTGATCAGCCGCAAAAACAGACTTCAATCGTTCGACAACTTCTTGAGATTGACTGGGGTCTTTCAGTTTAATATGCAGTGAAGTAATTGCTTTCTTGCCTGTTGCAGGGGAAATCATTCCACGAACTTTTTGCAGTTCTTCCAGGTTGCAGAAAACAAGGTTTCCATCGTATTCGGTCATTCCACTTTTGAAGACATCGACCACTGTCGCCAAGTAAGGGGCATGCTCGGGAGGACGCCCTGCAGTAACGGTACTGATGCGCACATCGTCACCTGGTTTGGCCATCATTACCGTCTTCATTTTTCCAGTTTTGGGGTCTTTCGCATGATAACTGATCAGGCCAACCCCGACATAAATTCGCCCAGCCATTAACGCATAAGGATCAACTTGCGATTGTTTCAGTGGAGCATTATTATCAAATGGATTGGCAAACGGACTGGTAGGAATCCCTTCTGCAGGCGGTGTTGCAGCGAGGGCTCCGTCAATCACTATTTCTGATTGTTGCTCGACTGCAACGGTTTGTATTTCCGTTGCTTCATTGAGTGCAGGGGCAGTCAGAAGCAGACGTTCTTCGGTCTCTTTTTTTTCTAACGCTGCACGTTGTTCCTGATACCATTTCTGTCGATCTTTTTTATCCTGACGGTATTCCATCGCTTCGGGAGAAAGATTCCAGTTTGGGATTTCACCCTCTTTGCGTAACGATTTCCGAACGAGTTTGCCCTCTTCGTAAACTGGGTTATAGCTGTCGAGAAAATCTCGCATCGGCCCGACTTTAGATTTCCCGACTGGATCAATCCCGATCAAAGTCACAGGCTTGGTAATCCACTGCCCCATATAATTGAAATTGAGCATTCCGTAAACTTCAACCGTGGGAGTGATCGCTTCGATGTAGCCGCCCGCTACTTCCAGGGCAATACGAATTTGCAGGTCCGCATCTGCAACGCCATCCAAGCTGTGCGATTCAATCACGACATCGGCCAGCAAGCCGTGAATTCGCTCTTGCATTTGCCCGGAAAAACCAGACATTACACTGTTGACGACAATCATCGTCGCCACGCCCAGCATTACGCTGACGACAGATGCGAGCGCGATATAACGAGTGCGTAAATATCGCTGACAAATCAGAAGTTTATACATTTTGCCAGTCCTTTGGCTTAGAAGAATCCGTTCAATTGAAACTTTTCGGGGGTGTTGTAGCAGGAATTCCGAATTATGTCGAGTCGTGATTGTTGTTTTTGCAAATCACGCATTTTACAGTTAGAAAACAGGCCATGAGGCCAAAAAAAAGATCCGGACGATAAGAAATATCGCCTGAATCAAAGAAAACTTCTTTATTTCATTCCCTGCGAAATCGTTATTTTTTCTTCTTTTTCGCAGCCGCTTTTTTCTTTGCCTGGGCAAGCCCCTTGGCAATCGTATCTGCCATTTCTGCGGCATCCAGTTTGTTCAATACTTCAAACGAAACAGAAAGAACTCGTTTGGTTTCTGCCACATTGATCTTTGTTTTGTCTGTGTCTACCAAACGAGAAACTTCATTGTAGTAATCCGTTAATTTCATCATACATCCTTACATTTTACTTATTTAATAAACAAAAAGAACAGAGAAACTGCTCTGACGGGATCATCCTGACGTGTTACAGAATTGTGTCAATCCGAGTATCAAAGAAATCATCGGTTCCTCTAAAAATCTTATGACTCATCCACTGCCGGAAATTTTTTGCTCAGTTGCTGATGGCGATAATAGAAACCATCTTCGAGAGAATCGATAATCCGGGCTTCCGACATCATCAAGCCGATTAAGCCGCCGGGCGGTTTGAATTCGATCACATCTTTTAGCGTTGTAAACCCGGTATCAGTTGTTGTAAAATGATGCGAATGTTTCCATAACGGAAGCGGCCCCACAATTAATTCTTCGATAAAAAGATTCGGCTCATCGAAGTGCGTAATACGGTGAGTAAATTCCTGAATCTGCCCCATTGTCTGCACCGCAAAGCGAACTTCGCATTCATTTGAATATTTATCAGGGGCCTCAATAAACTTCAGACCCATTTCAGGAGGGCTGATCGCTTTAATATTGATCGGCTGAATGAGAAAATCAAAAAGCTCTGCCACACTCGCCTCGATATTTACTTCAGTTTCAAAAGCAGCCATGTTTTCCTGTTCCGCAAAATTATTGATGTCAATGTTGTTTCTGTTGGAATGACGTTGAAGCTATCCTAACCTGGTGTAGCCGGAACCAAATAAGTTTTAGCCACAGAGTTTTAGCCACAGAGTTTTAGCCACAGAGTTTTAGCCACAGAGTACACAGAGGTCACAGAGAAAAAAGAAAAATAATTCTAATCATTGAAATGACTAAAAAAGAATCAATGCCTAAAAAAGTAGTACTAAGTTAGCTCATAATCGTTCTATATATTGGGTACACATTGGGGTTTGCACATCCCTTGTCGCCACGCTTCCCAGACGGTGGAAATAGATATCCAATGAGTCCACGCTCTGGCGAGCATGGCTACTTTTCAGAGATAGCCGCGCAAACCCCAAGGTTGCACCCCTATATATTCCTCTGAGTTCTCTGTGCCCTCTGTGGCTTAAAAAATCCTGCCATTTTGCACAGCATTTCATTGAGTAAGATATTAAAACAAACGATTAAACCCGTTCAAGGCAGCCACGCGATACGCTTCTGCCATGGTGGGGTAATTGAAGGTGGTATTCATGAAATATTTCAACGTGTTTGCACTTCCCTGTTGAGACATAATCGCTTGCCCAATATGAATAATTTCAGTGGCATTGGCCCCAAAGCAGTGGATGCCCAGAATTTCCAGTGTCTCACGATGAAACAACAGTTTGAGCATTCCGACAGTCTGTCCCGTAATTTGTGCCCGGGCGATCGATTTGAACATCGAATGACCGACTTCGTACGGGACTTTCGCTTCCGTTAAATCGCGTTCTGTCTTTCCGATGGAACTAATTTCCGGGCTGGTATAAATTCCGGCTGGAATATCCTGTATCATCGCTCGGTCGGCGTGACCATGAATGAGATGGCTCGCTGCATAGCGGCCTTGTACATACGCCGCACTGGCCAGTGAAGGAGGTCCGATCACATCGCCCACGGCATAAATATGAGCATGTTTTGTCTGAAAATCTTCGTTGATTTCAATCTGGCCTCTTTTATTGGGAGTCACCTCGATCTGTTCCAGTCCCATGTCATTGCTGTTCCCCTGACGCCCGGCCGCCCAGAGAAGAATATCTGTCTTCAACATTTTGCCAGATTTCAAATGCAAAATCACTCCATCATCAACCGGTTCGATTCTCTCGTATTCTTCGCGGTGACGAATAAGAACGCCACGATCTCGCAAGTGATAACTGAGTGCATCGATAATTTCATCATCCAGAAATTCAAGCAGTTTTTCTCGCCCATTGACCAGATTCACTTTGCAGCCAATGTTGCGAAACATCGATGCGTATTCACAACCAATCACTCCCGCTCCAAAAATGGTAATTGAAGTAGGCGTATGATCGAGATTGAGAATAATGTCGCTATCGAAAACTCGTTGGTGATCGAAATCAACTCCTTCAGGTCGAAACGGTCTGGAACCGGTCGCAATGACAAATGAATCGGCTGTGAACTGCTGCCGGCTCCCCTTTTCATCGCTTACTTCAATGGTGTGCTCATCGGTAAACCTGGCAAATCCATCAATCAGCGTCACTCGATTTCGGTTATAAAAACCTTGCCGCATATCAACTTGCCGGGCAATGACAGCCGCCGCCCCCTGGCGAAGTTTAGGAAACTCCATCTTCATTCGTAAGCCAGCTTCCTTATAGGCAGCGCTAAGGCTTAACTCGGTCATACGAAAAATCGCATGACGCAGCGCCTTACTGGGGATGGTCCCCCAATGAGTGCAGCCGCCGCCGATTTGAGAATAACGTTCGATGACACCAACGTTTTTCCCTTCTTTACAAGCTTGCATCGCGGCTCCCTCGCCGCCCGGACCCGTACCAATAACAATCACATCAAAATGGTTCATTCAGAACTTCCTTCTCTGATACGCCGGTGTAAATCGAATTAAGCTAACTGCTGATGATTATAGTGAAATTGCCGTTTGTCGTTCAGAGCAGTTTGAGCTTTTTTTTATCAATTGGAAGGCTGAGATGCCGACCATTTGATGAGAATTCGTTTTCCTATCGCTGATAGATGGGGAGATAGCGATATTCGATAGCCAGGGCAAGCACAGCCATGCTGGTTGTGTAAACGCGACCCTGTCTTTTTTCGGAAGCGTGATCCGAAGGCCAGGAGCCATCTGCCTGCTGCTTACTAAGCAATATCGGAACGAGATGGTCACGCGACTGCTCCCAATATTTTCCGCCCAGCTTGAACATTCCCACCGAACAATAATAAACGCCGTAGTAAAAATACGAATCTTTGTATTTAAGTGGCCTTTTGAGGAGGTAATCTGCCCCGCCAACCGATTCGGGGCTTTCATGCACGCCGCATACTTCCAGACAGAGAATGCCGGTCCCGCTGCGTGTTGGAGTCGGACCACTGCCCGGTTGATAACCGAACCCTTTGTGTCCCTTTGTGGCGCACTGTTTGACATATTCAACCGCTTTATCAATCGATTCTGCAGGGACATCGCAGCCGATATCTTTCGCTGCCCGCAGCGCCAGCAACTGCCAGCCGGTCACACTTAAATCGCTGTCTCGATCTGAAGGGCGGTATCGCCAG
>JAJRTM010000449.1 GCA_024278285.1 Planctomycetota bacterium | reverse complement strand
GGATACGGACCGGACCACATGGGACACGATCTTTCGATGTGGCTCGGCTCGGAATTCAACGGGAAATATATTTCCGATTATTTGAGGCCGTTACCGCAGTGGCTCGATGCGTTTCACCTGGTTGGTGGCCTGGATAAATTGACGGAATCGGAAATTACCGAGGAAGACCCGCAGGATGGTCTACCGGTTTCGCTCGATCAATGGATTCAGTTTGAAGGATTACATTGCCTGAAAGTAAAACTCCGCGGGATCGATTTGCAATGGGATTTGGAGCGGATGCTCGCCGTCGTTTCTATCGCCCGAGAAGAACAGAAGAAACTCGGATTAAATGAACTGTGGCTTACCGCGGATACCAACGAGATGTGCGACACGCCGGAATATATGATCGAGTTGCTCCAGAAATTCAAAGAAGCAGACAGTCTCGCATTCGATTCACTTTTATACGTGGAACAACCGTGCGAACGAGACTTGCGAAACCGGATGCTCGATGTCCGTGAAATAGCGAAACTCAAACCGGTGATTGTCGATGAAGCGCTTGCCTCGCTGGAAGATCTCGACTTGGCGTTGGAACTTGGCTATTCCGGGGCGGCTTTGAAATCGTGTAAGTGTCAATCGGAAGAGTTGGTGATTGCTGCGAAGTTAACGGAAAAAGGATTACCATTGGCGGTTCAGGATTTAACATGCCCCGGGATTGCGCTGCTACATTCGGCTGGGTTAGCGGGGCATCTTCATACCATTCGCGGAGTGGAATCGAACAGTCGTCAGTTTTATCCTGCAACCAGCGAGCCGGAACGTCGCGTCCACCCCGGATTTTACAGCTTGAAGAATGGTCGCATCGACACAAGCACGCTAAAGGGAACAGGACTTGGCTACCGCTGGGACGAAATTGGCCGAAAGTTCAAATAGGCGAGCCTACCCTCAAGGGGGATATACATAGAGTCACCTCCTGGCGGAGTATGAAAGCTCTGGAGGTAAGATTTTCCAGACAAAGATTATCACTCCCAAATTGGCTTGAAATTTACTATAGTATTACTGGAATATGTAAAAC
This sequence comes from Planctomycetota bacterium, assembly GCA_024278285.1. Lineage (GTDB taxonomy): Bacteria > Planctomycetota > Planctomycetia > Planctomycetales > Planctomycetaceae > Rubinisphaera. The sequence continues at coordinate 2,623 of JAJRTM010000449.1, read as the reverse complement.
TCGACTCTATGAGTTGGGAATACCGATCTGATTACGCTGTTTTTAACCACAAACAGTCGATTTCTTTGCGTCTGACGCAAACTTCAAGACGATCCATTTGACTACAAATTTGACTGCGGCTGTCGGAATAAGTCAGCTGTGCCGGGATGAACAAAAACTATGGCAACAACTTTAACTGATGGTGTTCTAGCTGGAATTGACCCGTCTGAACTGGAAGAGTGGTACGAATCTCTGGAAGATGTGATTCATCGATACGGGCCGGAAAAAGTAACACAATTGCTGGTGAATTTGCGAGAGCGGGCTTACCACCGTGGGGTAATGCTGCCGTTTTCTGCGACGACCCCTTATATCAATACAATTTCGCCTGATGATCAGCCAGCTTATCCTGGGAATCAGGAAATTGAACGCCGAATTAAAAGTATTGTCCGCTGGAATGCACTGGCGATGGTACATGGGGCGAACAAAAAATTCGACGGAATCGGTGGTCATATTTCCACATTCGCTTCTGCTGCAACATTATATGAAGTGGCTCAGAACCACTTTTTTCACGCTCGAACCGAAAATCACACGGGAGATATGGTTTACTTTCAGGGGCATGCTTCCCCTGGAATGTACGCCCGGGCATTCGTTGAAGGCCGGATTGATGAATCGAAGCTGGAGCATTTTCGCCGGGAAATCCCGCGTGGACAGGGGCTTTGTTCGTATCCGCATCCTTGGTTGATGCCTGATTTCTGGCAATTCCCGACTGTTTCGATGGGACTGGGACCGATTACTGCCATTTATCATGCTCGCTTTTTGCGGTATTTGCATCATCGTGGAATTCTCGATACAAGTAAATCGCGTGTCTGGGCATTCCTGGGGGATGGCGAATGTGATGAGCCGGAAACACTCGGAGCGATCACGCTTGCGTCTCGGGAAAAACTGGACAATTTGACGTTTGTCGTTAACTGCAACTTACAGCGTCTTGATGGTCCTGTTCGCGGGAACGGGAAAATCATTCAGGAACTGGAAGGCGCTTTCCGTGGTGCAGGTTGGAATTGCCTGAAAGTTGTCTGGGGATCTGACTGGGATGCGATTCTCGAAAAAGATACCGATGGCAAACTCGTCAAACGAATGGGCGAAATTGTTGATGGGCAGTACCAGAAATATAGCGTTGAATCGGGTGAGTACATCCGGGATCATTTCTTTGGAGCCGATAAAGAATTGCTGGAAATGGTGGATCATCTTTCTGATGAACATCTTCAGAAAATGCGCCGTGGTGGTCACGATCCGTTGAAAGTTCACGCCGCCTACAAAGCAGCGACAGAGCACGAAGGAGCGCCGACCGTTATCCTTGCCAAAACGATTAAAGGATACGGTTTGGGTGAAGCGGGCGAAGGGCGAAACAATACTCATAACGAGAAAAAATTGAACGAAGAAGAGTTGATCACCTTCCGCTCTCGTTTTGGAATTCCGCTCAGTGATGAAGAAGTGAAAAAAGCACCGTTTTACCGCTTCCCGGAAGATAGTGTCGAATATAAATATCTGCAGGAGCAAAGGGAAAAACTGGGCGGGTATTTGCCGGCTCGCAATCCAACAACAGAGCCGCTACCTATTCCGCCTGCAGAAAAGTTCTCTAAGCTAAACGAGGGGAGTGGTGGCAAAGACGTTTCAACCACAATGGCGTTCGGGCAAATTCTGAATGTGATGCTTAAAGATAAAGAAGTAGGCAAGCGAGTGGTGCCTATTATTCCGGATGAAGCTCGTACTTTCGGAATGGAAGGGCTGTTCCGTCAATGTGGTATTTATTCGAGTAAAGGCCAGCTTTACGAACCGGTTGATCGCGCTCAGGTGATGTACTACAAAGAAGCGAAAGATGGTCAACTTCTTGAAGAGGGGATTAACGAAGCTGGTGCGATTTCTTCGTTTATTGCAGCCGGGACTGCTTACAGCAACCTTGGCGTGCAGATGATTCCCTTCTTCATCTATTATAGTATGTTCGGCTTCCAGCGTGTCGGCGATTTAATTTGGCTCGCGGCTGATTCCCGTACCAAAGGTTTTTTAATCGGCGGGACATCCGGGCGTACCACGCTCAACGGCGAAGGGTTGCAGCACGAAGATGGGCACTCTCAACTGGTTGCAACAACAGTCCCCAACTTGGTTGCTTACGATCCTGCGTATGCGTATGAATTGAATATCATTATCCAGGATGGCTTGAAAAGGATGTATGTAGACAATGAAAATGTCTTCTATTATGTCAGTGTCTACAATGGCAACTACGTGATGCCGGCGATGCCTGAAGGGATTGAAGAAAGTATCCTCAAGGGAATTTATAAATTCCAGGAATCAAAAGTAGATAATGCAGCCGTTCCGGTAAAACCACAACTGTTTGGTTCCGGACCGATTCTGCAATGTGTTCTTGAAGCTCAACAAATTCTCGCAGACAAATACCGCATCGCAACCGATGTCTGGTCAGTCACCAGTTACAGTGAATTATGCAGAGAAGCGAGGGCAACCCAGCGTTGGAACAGGCTTCACCCTGATGAGACGCCTCGCACAACGTATCTGGAAGAGGCGTTAAAGGGAATTGATGGGCCGATTATCGCTTCCAGTGATAATGTCCGTCTGGTTCCCGATCAGATTC
>JAJRTM010000448.1 GCA_024278285.1 Planctomycetota bacterium | reverse complement strand
CTAGCTGGCAACGTGTATCGTGAAGAGATTGGCATCTGAAATCAAGCGATCAGGATATCCAGAATGAAATCCTGCTTGAATGGAAGAATTCTTGCCCGCCAATGTAACTGTATGCTTAGCATTGACCAAACAACAACGGTCCGGTTTACGGGAAACGATCCTGAGTTCTCAGTAAAACAGGTTTCTTGGTAGTCTGTTCCCAAGTCGTTTTACCCCAGTCAAATCTATCGTTCGCTGGTATTTTGAAAGTTTGAATGCGTACAATAACGAGGATCGTATACAGGCTTTCAATTCTTGAAGTCTCTCTCAGCTTCCCGTTTGTTTATTCAAGCAGAATCAGGTTTGGTATTTGTTGATGATTGAATTTTATTACCCGGAATTATTGCTGGTTGGTATTCCGCTGGCGATTCTTCTCTGGCGATACGCTCGACAGGGAAAAGCGACCACGTGGGTGAGAGCCGGGATCGCGCTACTACTTGTGCTTGCGCTCGCCGGACCGCTTTACAATTTGGGTGGGAAGGGAATTGATGTAATCGTTGTTGCGGATCGATCCCGTTCGATGTCTGAAGATTCGCTTAATAATGTGGTGGAGTTGATTCACAATCTGGATCGTAACCGCAGCCGGGGAGATCGTGTCGGGCTTGTCGCTTTTGGTGCTGGCTCGCAAATTGAACGAGTCCCTTCCGAAACCGCGATGTTCGAAGATTATTCCAAGCCAGTCAACATCGATGGCAGCGATTTGAATACTGCGTTACAAAGCGCGATCAATCTGGCCGATAACAATCGCCCGACACGAATTTTGATTCTTTCCGATGGCGAAGCAAACGGCATCGACCCGAACAGTGCAGCTCGCCGGGCCAGAGAACTAAAAATCCCGATCGATTATCGAACTTTTGATCGCATTAAAGTGGGAGATGTTGCGGTTGAATCGCTGAATCTTCCGGAAGAAATATCGCCGCGGGAACCGTTCCAGTTTTCTGTGTTTGTGCAGGCAGACCGGGCCGCGACCGGGAAGCTGGTTATCAAACGGGAAGGTCAGATCATTTCGACATCGACACAAACATTTTCGTTAGGTCGTAACCGCTTGTTATTTCGAGATTTGGTTGAACGCCCCGGTTTTTTTACATACGAAGCAGAGCTCATTCTCGATGGCGATCCCGTCAAAGAAAATAATCGTGGGGAAGCGGGGTTGCGCGTCAATGCGGGACCGCGTCTGCTTGTTTTGAATGCGGACGGACAGGATGGCAATCTGGTTCGTGCGTTGAAGGCAGGCCGAATTGATGTTGATGTTTTCAAGGCGGATACCTTCGAAATGTCGCAGGATGGGCTTGATCCTTACCGGGCAGTCATTATCGAAAACTTGCCAGCCCGTGTTTTTGGGCGGGTCGGCATGGAGCAACTCGCACAATATGTGGAAGATTTGGGAGGCGGCTTATTACTAACCGGCGGGCAGCGAAGTTTTGGCGTGGGGGGATATTATAACAGTCCACTGGATGACATCCTGCCGGTTTCGATGGAAATACGTGAGGAACATCGCAAGAACCGCTTGGCACTTGCGATTGCGCTGGATCGTTCCGGTTCGATGACTGCACCGGTTTCAGGTGGCAAGACGAAAATGGATCTTGCGAATCTGGGAACCGCAGAATGTGTACGGCTACTCTCGCCGGGGGACAGTGTTGCCATTATCGCAGTTGATAGCACCCCGCATACCATTCAAGGATTGATTCCCGTAGATAACGCAGAAGCGATCGCGCACAAAGCGTTGGGTATTCAAAGCATGGGGGGCGGAATATTTGTTTATGAAGCGCTGGTCGCAGCAGGGAATGAACTGATGAAAGCCGAGCAAAGCACCAAGCATATCATCCTGTTTTCCGATGCAGCAGACAGCGAAGAACCGGGTGCTTACAAAAGGCTGCTCAGCGAATACGATAAAGCCGGGATTACTGTCAGCGTGATCGGCCTGGGAACGTTGAAAGATTCCGATGCAAAGCTGCTGGAAGATATCGCAAAATTGGGCAACGGGAACATCATGTTTACGCAGGATGCGTCCGAACTGCCCAGGCTGTTTACCGAAGATACGATGAGCGTCGCCCGCAGCAGTTTTGTTGAGAAGGATGTCGAAACACAGCCGGATGGAATCGCAGCGCAGCAACTGGTTGATTCCCGCTTGATCGGCGATTGGGGCGGGGCGGGCTTTCCGAATGTTGATGGGTACAATCTGAGTTACCTCAAGCTGGAAGCGACCATGGGAGTCGTTTCTAAAGATGAATACAAGGCCCCACTTTCTGCGTTTTGGTATCGTGGATTGGGTCGTGTTGCAGCACTCACGATTGAAATGGATGGCGAGTTTTCTGGTGACTTAACCGCCTGGAAAGGTTACTCCGATTTCGTCATCACACACGCCCGCTGGCTGTTGGGGAATGAATCAGCTGATGATGTTTTCATCAAAATCAAACGAGAGGGCCAAGATGCGATTGCGACGATTGATCTCGATCCGGATCGCCCGAACCGTGGCGGCAACGAAATTCCTCAAATGATTGTCGTTCCTCCTGGAACAGATCGTCAGGAAACGATCAGCCCGGAATTTGTCTGGGTTGGTCCAGATACATTACAAGCCAGATTCCGTCTGGCTCAGATGGGAACTTACCGCACGCTGGTTAAAACCAGCGAGCGGGAATTTCAACGCGGTCCTGCTCTTTCGCTGCCGTATTCACCAGAGTTTGCACCAAGACCGGGCTTACCTTCAGGAAAGGAAATGCTGGCGGAACTCGCTTCACTGACCGGCGGCAAAGCGAGAACCGACGTTCTCGAAGTCTTTCTGAATTCGCCACGAAGCCCCAAAAAAGTTTCGCTCGTCCCTTATCTGCTGATCATTGTACTGCTCTTGTTAGTCATCGAAATTGCAGCCCGACGACTTTCGCTGTGGGATTACTTTTCCTCAAACCGTCTGGCAACAGAGCAGGAAGATCAGTCGATTCAACTTTCCACTGTTCGCAAAACAAAACCTGTTCG
>JAJRTM010000447.1 GCA_024278285.1 Planctomycetota bacterium | reverse complement strand
GGTGCAAGCACGCCATCCGTACGGTAATTACGCTCGATGTGAGCAATTTGAAAGCCTCTCGGTTATCTGAAATTGCTTTCAAAGCTGACAATGGTTACGTGATCAGTGGTCTTGATGTCAAGAGTTAATCGCAAGAAAGAGTTTTTTATGGGAAGGAACACTTGTCCTGAATGCGGTGCTTGGACTACAGTTCCGACTTAGGTTTCAGGTAGAAACAGATGTGAATTGAATTGTTAATCGATTTTAGACCTCACCCCAGGATGGGTGTTGAGTGGAAGGATAAAACAGATGAAGTCACCGTTTGCGATTTTCCGTAAGCACCAGAAGGTACTTATGGTTGCTCTGACCGGACTGGCCATGTTCGCATTCGTCGTCCTCGATTCGCTGACGCAGAACATGGCCGCCTTCCCCCCTATATTTGGCGCTTTGGTTGGTGTCGGCGTCATCTGGTGGTTGCTTTCAAGCGGAAAAAAGAAAGAACACGCCCATAGCCATCAAAAACCGACTCTGGTTCAACAGTACACCTGGGTTTTACTACTGGTCGGCGGAGCGGGCGGGTGGATGCTTGGCTCTTCCCTTCAGTCTTCAATCGGTGTTCAGGCAGCAGTAAAAACATCTTTTGGTAATGTGACAGAAGACGAACTGGACCAGGTCATTACACGTCGGCAAATCGCAGATGAATTTTTATACCAGGCGTTTCGGGCTGCTCACGAAGGGGAAGAAAACCCACCTCAGTATCTTTTAAGAAACTATCTGTTCAATACCGGCGGCGATCCCCAAATGGAAGCGTTGATGCACATCCTGCTGATGCGCGAAGCGAAAAAAATAGATCTTACTGTCACAAACGATAAAATAACTGATCTGATCAATGGGGCAACTTCCGATAAATTGTTGCCCAATGCTTTCAAAAACATCCTATCGCAAATGCGATTAAGCGATTCAGAACTGATGTCGCTGCTCCGCGAGCAAATGGTTTCCAGAGAAATGCGAAGCTTGCTTATGCCTCGCCACCTGGCAACGCCGGAAGATTATTGGGATGCGTTCCAGAAATTGAATGTGATGGAAGAATTATCTGCCGTACCGATCGCGGTGGAATCGTTTCTTTCTGACATTCCTGAACCAAGCGAAGATGAATTGCTCAAATTTTTCAACGAAAATAAAGAGAAATCCCCTGGCGAAGAAGGCCCCGATTCTTTCGGATTCAGACAACCGGGTCGCATTAAGCTTGCCTATCTTGAAATCGATTACGACACAGTTGAAAAAGAAGTTCCTGCAGTAACCGATACAGACGTCGAAAAATACTACGCTGAGCATAAAGAAGAATTTCGTAATCAGGTTGCTCCGGTATTTCCAGACCCGACAAATCCTGCGATGCAAGCTCCAAAACAGGGGGATTCTTCTGTCCCTCCTGGTCCAGCCCTGAAGCTACCCGGCAAAGATAAACCGGAAACAAAACAGGAAAAACCAGCAAAGGAAACTCCTGCCACAAAGCCTTCTTCCAAGAAAAAAAATACGGAGAAAAAAGAAACAGAGAAAAAGGCGACCGAAAAACCCGTTACCGAAAAACCCGTTACCGAAAAACCAAATACTGAAAAACCTAAAACTGAAAAGAAAGCTACTGAAAAACCAACTGCACCTGCAAAAAAAACTCCTGCCTCAAATGCAGAAAAAAAGGCGGAAATACCTAAAGAAACTCCCAAAAAAGAAACCCCCAAAGGCGAAAAACAATCGTCCCTCATGCGTCGTCCTTCAGGTGCTTTTTTTGCCAGTGTGAAAGACGAAAAACCAGAGCAGAAAAAACCGGTTATTGAAAAACCTGCTACCGAAAAACCTGTCACCAAAAAAGCTGCTGTCGAAAAACCCAAAGCGGAATCTCCCAAGCCAGCTCCGACCAAGCCGGAAGCGAAGAAACCAGAGGCAACCAAACCGCCGGTAAAAACGTCTTCCCAGGCAAAGAAAAAACCGGCTCCGACTAAAAAAGAAGAGAAAAAAGGCGAACCGAAATCAGGTGATAAGCCGATCGCGGAAGGTGACACGAAAATAAAAATGCCAGACTTGCCCTTGCCTGCACCAGTAAAACCACTTCCAGAGTTTAAGCCACTCGACGAAGTGCTAAAGGAACAAATTCGGGCACAACTTTTAGATGCTCGTGTTCGTGAAAAAATGAAAAAGCTGGCAGCAGATGCACGTGGTTACATGCTGAAATTAAATGGAACCTACGCGATTGCTGAAAATGCGAAAGCAAAAAAAGAAGCGGCTCTCAATGTCCAGAACGGAGCAGAAAAATACGCGAAAGAACATCAACTGCGATACGTAGAAACGCCTTATTTTTCCTATTCCGAACTTGAAGACTCTGAAGATTATCCGATTGGAAGCTCGACAGAACCAGCCGCTAATATGTTCGAACGCAGCAACTTGAGAACCGTACCACAAATGCACTTTGGTGTTCGAGATATTGAATCACTCGAACGTCAGCGGTATCACATTTTCGATGCAGAAGACCGCTCGACCCTGAACCGTTTTATTCACTGGCAAATTGCCTTCAAGCCTTCACACATTCCCGAATGGGACGAAGATGGTCTGAAGGAGCAAGTTGAAAAAGCGTGGAAACAGAAACAAGCCCGCATACTGGCAGTAAAACGCGCCAATGAAGTTGCCGAGTTACTGAAAAAATCTGACAAACCATGGAGCGAAGCTCTTGCAGGTCAGTTGGAAACAGGAAAAGAAGGCTCGGCGTCACTCAATATTGGTCATACCGATCGACCATTCGCCTGGTTGACTCGTTCAACCGCCCCGAATCCGAATCCATTCATGCCCCCGCCGATGGAACTGACGAAAATACCGATCATTTTTGACGGGGTTGATAACAAATTCATGAGAACCATTTTCAGAAAACTCGATAATCTGGCACCCGGCACCGTATGGGGAGCAGAGCATAGATACATTTACGTTGTTCGTGTAGAAAATAGATCAGACATGAAAACAGTCAGAGAAGATTTTCTCGCTCAACGACAACAAATCTTCTCCCAGTTTTCCTCTTACACAATGATGATTCGCTCGAAATCAAGACTTGTTGCCAGAAGATGGAACGAAGAATTCTTCAGTAAGTACGACGTCAAATGGCTCGATACTGAAAATGAATAACGAGTAGTAACGAACTGGACCGCGCCAGGTTTACTGGAAAAGATTGGCTCGGCAGACGGTTTTCCAAAACCGTCTGCTTTGCAGGTCATCTTCATAGACGGCTTTGGAAAGCCGTCTAACGGGTAATTCACCTTGCATTTACTCAGTTTAGAAGAATCCTTCTCTTGCAGATTACTTGAGTCAATACTGTGTCAAACAGTGTAACTCATTACAACTAAAAAGGTTAGGGTGACAATGTGAGTGGAACCATGCTGGAAATTCCTGTTATCCGTTGGGGTAAGGCTTACGAAAGTTTGGACAAGGCGGAAGTTGTTCATTTTGAGACCGGCGAAAAGCTGGCAGAGATTCATCAGGCAAATGGTGGCCTGGTTAAAATGGACATGCGCAAAGCCAAAAAGGCGAGGGAAGCCCTTCGAAAAATTGATATTCACGAGCTTGTCGAAATGTGTGGCAAAGCAGGCGATCTTTATCTCAATGCGGAACTGCCGCTGGGTAATGGAACGCAAACGCCGCAGCAATTCTGTAAAATTCAATCCGCCAGCACCGGTCTTCCCGAGAATATGTGTGCAGCAAACATGCACAAAATCGCGTTTGTCCTGAAAAACATGCGGGAAATACTCGACGCCCTGACGCGCGGGCTTCCTCTGGATATTCTTCAAAAAGGATACGGCAAGGAAGATCGTGGAGTGATGGTCAGTTATCAGGCAACTTCTGATGTGCTTGGCCTGATTTTACCTTCGAATTCCCCCGGCGTGCATACCTTGTGGCTGCCTTGTATTCCGATGCAAATTGGCCTTGTTCTTAAACCAGGGTCTTCTGAACCGTGGACGCCGTACCGCATGGCTTCTGCCTATATCGAAGCTGGTATTCCGAAAGAAGCAATCAGTTTATATCCCGGTCCGCACGAAGTCGGCTCTGCCGTCTCTGAATTGTGCAAGCGAGTGATGATGTTTGGCGGGCAGGCAACGGTCGATCAATATGCAAACAATCCGAATGTGCAGGTACACGGCCCTGGCTTCAGCAAAATTTTACTGGGTGATGATGTTGTCGATCAATGGGAAGATTATCTCGATTTAATGGTCGATAGTGTCTTCATCAATGGCGGTCGTAGCTGCATCAACACCTCTGCCATTTATGCTTCTCGTCATACAGAAGAAATTGCAGACGCGATTGCAAAACGATTAGCAAAAGTGGAGCCGACCGCGATGGATGATCCCAACGCCCAATTGGCTGCCTTCACCAACCCCGATGTTGCAGAAGCGATGAACGATCAAATTGATGACGGCCTGAAAGAAGCGGGCGTGACAGAAGTGACCGCAAAATACCGAAATTGCGATCGGCTCGAAAAACATGAAAGACACGCTTTTTTACGACCAACCGTCGTTCATTGCAGCGATCCTTCCGCAACTCTTGCCAAAGCCGAGTACATGTTTCCCTTCGTTACAGTTGTTCCCTGTACTCAGGGTAAAATGATTAAAACAATTGGACAAACACTCGTTTGTACCGCGCTGACCGAAAACGAGAAGTGGTCTGCGGAACTGGTCGATGCGACGAACATCGACCGCTTGAACATCGGCGAAGTCAAAACAGTTCAACTGAACTGGTTGCAGCCACATGAAGGAAATATTGTCGATTTCCTCTTCCGCAGTCGCGCTTTTCAAAACGAACCACCTGCTGCACATTGAGACTTCAAGCAAATAAAGTGTCAAACTGGGCGACTTAGGAGCGATGCTGACACTTCTGTTTGGTTTTCTGACTGTAAAGTTCGTCCGTTTTGTCACGTTCGTTCCGGTTAATCTCCGAAGAACTTCGATAGGCCCTTGTTTTTGCAGGCTGAGGTTCCCGAGAAAAGACCAT
>JAJRTM010000446.1 GCA_024278285.1 Planctomycetota bacterium | reverse complement strand
TGCCGAGGCAGATTCTGAAACCGTCGCGGGAATCTGAATAGGTCACGTTCTTGATTCCCAGTCGAACGGCACAGCGGGCGTTGCCGGGGACGTCGTAGTAGTTTCCGCCTCGGCAGACGGGGCGGCTCACGGTTTGTTTTTCTGCGTCTTGGTAATGCAATTCTTCGTGGCCTCCCTGGGGATCAAAATGATCCAGAGCAAATTCCCAGACGCCGCCGCACATGTCGGCTAAGCCGAAACCGTTGCGTCCCCTTACTCCAAAATGATCCACTGGGGAAACCATCGCATAACCATCACTCCATGGAAGCTTCGCACCCGGCCAAGTATATGTTTCACCGGGAAGAAAATCGACGCCCGAAATGTTCAACCTTCCTTTAGCATCATTCAAGTCGTTTCCCCACCAGAAATAACTGCTATCTGAACGACCGCCCCGGCAGGCGTAAGCCCATTCCGCTTCGGTTGGTAGTCTGTAAATCAAACCATCCGGAAAAACGCCAGCGGCTTGTTCCTTTTTTGTCAGCCAGGCACAAAAAGCTTTCATATCGTTATAGCTGACACAGACAACGGGAAAGTTTTCCTGTTGAACGACGCCGTAGTTGGGGTCTCTCCAGCTTTTATCATCCAGATACATCCACGGAGACGTAGACTTTCCGGTCTTGCTGTTGTGAGGAATCCAGTTCCTGTTGAAGCACATTGTTGTGCCGTCCGGTTTTTCGGCATCGGTGATGAACCCCGTTTCATCAGCAAAGGTACGAAACTGTGCGACGGAGACTTCGGTACGTCCCATCCAGAAGCCTTCTTTAATTTGCATCGACCTGGATTCGCCTTCGTACGCTTCTCGTACTCCACCACCAGAAGAAAATTTCGCCCCGCCTTCCTGCCCAACAGCCCATTCCTTTTCAGCAGCCGTGCTTCCCATTTTGAATTCGCCGGGCGGGATGTAAACGATTTCAAGAGCGACCTCACGATTCAAAAGAATTTGTTTAGCTGCCCCCTTCGCAGGCTCTCCCGCTTGAGTCGCCGCACCACATCCGAAGGCGATAATCGTACATGCAGCCAACATCATAAAACGATATTTTTTACGTAGAAGTAAATTCAAATTGCTCATCGTCATTTCCTGTGTCAGTTGGTGGAGAAAGTAAAGAGATGAACGGGCTGCTGTGCGAATCGTGTTCAGGTTTGCTTCTTCGCCATAATCACAATATAAGGAATTCCGCAATGGGTCCGCACAGTGGGGCCTGCATTCCCAATGTAGACCAGCCGTTAAAAGTGGGCGGACTGCCTGGTTTTCAGGCCCAGCACGTAATCGATACTCAGCATCACCAATAAAACACCTCGTGTCAACGCCTGGCACTGGATACCTCAACCAATCCCGTTCAGTGTTGTCTGAGTTCCCCGCTGTCTGAGTTCCCCGCTATTCCTTCTCGGCAATCTAAAGTTGCTATTATCGCCTCAGTGCCTGCAACGCGATTCGCGATACGCCGAGATCTTCTTTGTTGATTGAATGGGCAACGTATAAATGGTTCTTCCAAACGATCGCGTTGGGATATTGCCATCCCAGACTTTTGGTTCGGCCTCCGTGACGATGCCGGATTCGTTTGCCGAAAATCATAAACGCTCGGTCGAATGTTTTTCCATCATCGCTGAGGGCAATCGTTAAATAACGCCGATGATACGGTCCAGGGTTGTTGATGATAAATGCTGTGGAGTCGGGAAGATTGCCTGCAGAAAATCGAGATCGGCAATCCCTCAAATTCGTTTGAGTCGGCATTGACCATGATTCACCTTGATCGGTACTCGTGCTGGCATAGAGAAATCCGCTGCGGTTACGGAAAGACATTACCAGCGTGCCGGTTCCGCGTGAAAAGAAACTTGGTTCAGTGTAATTGAATACTGACAGCTTTTCTATTTTAATACGAGCTTCTTTCCAACCCGTCAAACCATCATCCTGATCTGTATACAGCAATTTCATTCTTTTTGTTTCTCGCTGTTTACCAACATGTTCGCCTGAAAGCAGCAGACGACCGCTGGGTAATTGTCGTGGACCTTCGATGAAGAAGCCACTAATAATGCGACGGGGTTCGCCCCATGATTGGCCATCGGTTGAAGTCCGCGCCATCAGAGCGGAACTCTCGCCGAAATTCTCCCCGTCCGTTGTTGTATAAAACGCGATAAGCGTTTTGCCGGACAGACGAAATCCAGCAGAGACGCTCACTCCTTTTCCTTTTTTGTGATTGGTCAATTCTTTCGGCTTGGACCATTGACTCCCATCCCTGGTATGACTGTAAAGAATTCTTTGACCCGGTTCGTCTTCTGCTACGATTCCGTTAGACCACATGCAATATAGTTTATCGCGAAAAACAACGAGATTCGGATGATGACAATATTGGTAGCTTTGTTCGGTCGCCCGAAACAGTAAGCTGTGCTGACTCTCAATTGTATCCAAGCCCAGCGTGTGGCTCTCGCGGTCAAAAAGCGAAGTCGGCGTTTGGTACGGAGGAGCTGCGAACACGGCGGTTTGCAGTAAGGTCGTAAGGCACGTCAGTCCAATTAAAAAAGAGGGCGACTGGTATTTCATCGAAGGTTTCCTCGCTAGAGATTCAATTGAGTCGGATTGGAGTCCCTTCTTTTGGAGGGCGTGAACATTGTGCTACATTTGCAGGATATTGTGCAAGTGTTTTCACACAAAAATCTTGGCTCTCTCTTTCGGTAGGGTGCACATTGAGGTTTGTGCGGCTCTGTGAAAGCAAGTAGGGTACGCTGTGCGTACCACGCGTGCAGAGAAATGTGTGCTATAATGGCAATGTATCTCCTCTAACGTGAGTCACAATTGGTACGCACAGCGTACCCTACGTCGCTTGCACACCATCCTACAACGAACTGAAAATGATTCTGTTGTATGAGTGACCTTTTTTTGATCTGTGTTTGATCCGTGTGAATCCGTGGCTCTTTTCTTTTAGCCACTAAAATGTGGGAAGAACCGAATTATGTTGCATTGATGGAAATTATCGCTAATGCAATCCGGGAATCGGCTTCCAATCGGTCGTTGCTCGTATCATTTCTCGGGGACACAAATTTAATAATTTTTCCAGGGGGTGACAAAGTGAACCCGGGTATGATTAATGGAGTTGAGAAGACGAAAATCACAGCAGCGGAAGTGGATATGTGGTATGATGAATTCTACTCTGGTTACGATAAAATAAGCGGTGCTGATATGTCCCAGAATTGCCATGGCTATGCGTTTGGAGTTGGAGA
>JAJRTM010000445.1 GCA_024278285.1 Planctomycetota bacterium | reverse complement strand
GCCCCGTAATCGAGTGCCTGCGAAAGTTTGCCGTAAGCAATTTTCCCGGAACCAACAAACACGACCACATTAAACAGCCCGGTCGTCCCGCCGTAAATGGCCAGCGAAGCTGAGGTATTCCCTGTCGAAGCACAAGCCGTCACTTTCGCGCCGACCATTCTTGCATGAGTCGAGGCTGCCGTCATGCCGTTATCTTTGAAACTGCCCGAAGGATTCATTCCTTCATATTGAAGATACAAACCACCAGGGTTGATACCTGCATATTTTGCAACGTGATCATTTTGTTGCAGCCGTGTTTGTCCTTCGCCGATGGTTACGATTTGATCATCAGTCGCAAAAGGGAGCAGCTCTCGAAACCGCCACACGCCGCTGTAATCGAGCGGATTACGCCGAGTCGCCCAGCGTTTCTCAAATTCTTTCAAGCTGGAAGGAACTTCAACTTTGTTCCAGTCATATCGAATGTCAATCAAATCCCCTTCCGGACCATTCAATATAACTTCACCAATGTCATAAGTTTCTGTATGTTTGGGCAGCAAGCAACCCTGATACGCAGCACCGGCTGTAGTTTTGTGAGTAGAAATGATAAGGCCTCTAAGTCTGTGATTTTGTATTACTAACGGTAAAAGTTTGCGAATGGCTCGCAAATGATAGAAAAACATCAGTTTGGTTACGGCTATCAGAATGAACCAGCCGTGCTGGGTCTGTTACAATCCAAGCCGACACTCCCTCTGGCTCTTCGCCAAACATTCTACGCTTTTGGGAAGCATACCACCAGTCATTGAAGAGAGGTTCTCTTGCATTACTAACGGCAAGAGTTTACTAACGACTCGCAAACTTCTGAAAAACTCACCTTTTGGTATCGGCAGTCAAAACAGACCAGCCGTGCTGGGTATTGTTGTGTCAGGCTGGAAAGTCTATCCTACGGCGAGTGACTTTCTGCAACTTGCCCCATCATAGAACAATTTGGCCCCTGCAAGGGATCTACTACCTATTCAGATCGGTGAATCATGATCAAACCGTTGACCTGCCCCGTTTGTAATAAATCGTTGCCTCCCCAGGTGACGCAGAACTCTGGCGTTTTCCCCTTTTGCAGTGCCCGTTGTAAAAATGTGGATCTGTTCCGTTGGTCTGACGGAAAATATGCGATTGTCGAAGACCTTGCCCAGCGTCCCGATATATTGCAGGAGATTCTGGAAAACGACCTTTTCTCGCAAAGTGACGAAGAGGAAGATTCCTATTGAAAACCGTTCGAGTTTTCATGCCCCCGAAAATTTTCTGAAACAGAATTTATATGTATGAAGCAGGAGTATGATTTAGTTATTGTCTCTGCTTTGGGATTGGAGCGGAAATATCTGCAAAAGTTGCTCTCTTCGCAGAAACGTCATGCCGATTTCGCCTTCCCATTCATTTCGGGATCTTGCAAAACTTCACCGAAGTATCGAATCGGCCTGATTCAATGTGGAGTCGGGGCAGCCAATGCAGCCAGGAATTTGACGGATTTTCTTGACCAGGTTGATGTGAAGCAGATTCTTGTTGCGGGTTTGTGTGGAAGCCTTTCCCCTCAATTTCGTATCGGCGATTTATTTATCCCTCATCGAATCGTTTCCACCGAGAATTCTTCAGAGATTTCATGCGATACATTTTTCAAGAGAAAGCAAAGTAATCATTCCGAAAAAACCTTGTTGAGTTCCAGCGAGCCGGTCACAACGGTCGCTTCAAGAGAGCAATGGCATGCACAAACAGGAGCAACTTGCGTTGATATGGAAAGTTATGCCCTGGCAGTAATTGCCCAGAAGCGTCGCATCAATTTCTGCGTCATTCGAGCTGTCAGTGATGATGTGCAAAGCGAACTGGACCCACGATTATTTGATCTATTAAAGGAGTCTGGCGAGCCGAATATCCGGAAAGTTATTGTTCACATCATTAAGTCCCCGAAGTTATTGCTGACCCTTTACGCGATGTCTTCCAGAGCGAATATTGCGATGAATTCTATCGTTCAATATTTAGAGAAAAATAATCTCGCATCGATCAAACAATAACTGTCGTATCTTTGGATGGCCCAGACGCATCGCGTCTGGGTGACGCAGTCACAAGAAGTCTTATCAGACACTCTGCCCAGGCAATAATCGTCCCTTCTTTTTTACCGTTTCATGCTTTTCTTCGTCGGAAATCACATTCTCGGCTTCCTGTTGCGGGGCAACTCAGACGCGATGCGCCTGAGCCATCCAAACGATTTGATTTTTGTTACGGTAATTCAGCTCAGGATCGTTTCCCTTTAACCCGGCAGTTATTGTTTTGGCAATGCTATACTGACAGACCGAACAGATGAAACCAGTGGCTCATCAGCACTGGTCAACTCAATAGACCTGCGATGGGGGCTCCTTCGTTGGCGACGCGGAAGGGTCTGCCGTTGGGAGCGAGGATTTCTTTGTTGAGAGGCAAGCCCATCGCGGTTGCGATTGTGGCGTTAAAATCATCCACTGCAACCGGATCGTCGTCGGGGTATTTTCCTATTTCGTCGGAACTGCCGTAGAACTGGCCTGTTTTGATCCCGGCCCCTGCCAGCACGCTTGAAAAGACAGCGGGGTGATGATCACGACCGGCGTTCTGATTAATCTTCGGCGTGCGACCAAATTCGGTCGTAAGAACAACCATTGTTTCTTTCAGGAGACCTCGTTGGTCAAGGTCTTCCAGCAGAGCAGTCATCGCTTTGTCAAGAACTCCCAATTTGCCGGAAAGACGATCATAAATATCGGTGTGCATATCCCAGCCGCCAAAAGTGACTTCAACAAAACGGACATTCTTTTCGATCAACCGACGCGCAAGCAAACAGCCTTGCCCAAAACGATCCATGCCATATTTATCGCGCACTTTTTCCTGATCTTCTTCCTTGAGGTCGAAAACTTTTAATTCATCACTGGAAACCAAACCCGTTGCTTGTTGGTAGAATTCGTTATAGGCGTCAACTTTAGATTGCTTAAATTTAGCCTGAAACGATTTATCGAACTTGTTAATCAAGGTTAAGCGACGATGAAAAGAGTCTTCGGTAAGATATTTAGGAGCTTTGGTATTTTCTAAACCGCGGATCGGATCCCCTACAGGCAGTGGACTGGTTGAGGGGGGGAGATAGCCGTTTCCCGGATGTCTCGCTTCGCCACCAATGATGACATTATCGGGAAGCATTTTGTTTCGCTTACCCTGTAAGTGCATTGCCATCGCACCCATGTGAGGATGCCGGATCGTTGCAATTTTCCTGTAACTGGTTCGCATTAAATACCGGGCGCCTTCATGGTCAGCCGTTTCGGTGTGCATTGAACGGATGACTGCCAGCTTATCTGCCTGTGTCGCCAGCCCCGGCAGTAAAGACCCGAACTGCATTCCAGGCACTTTGGTTTTAATCCCTTTTGTTTCTCCCTGAACCTCGGCACCTGGCTTCAAATCGAATGTATCCAAGTGAGTGATGGCTCCTGTCATGAACAGGTAGATGATGTTCTTCACCTTGCCAGCCGATTTACCCGCTGGGGCAGCCAGGACTCGATTCGACAATAGTGGCATTGCAGAAACACCCAGGCACGCCTTGGCTGCATGTTCCATGAATTTCCGTCGAGAAGGTTTGTGGCTATTATTGGTACTTTTTTTCAGCATGATGTTATTCTTTCAGAAAAAATCTGATTCG